>BQMV01000371.1 GCA_022181005.1 Anaerolineaceae bacterium
GGGAATCTCGGAATCATACGCGATCTGCGCCACGGTCGCGTTGATCGAGTTATCGCCTTCGAGGTTGTCGGCTTTGGTGGCGATGATCGGCACCGCGCCGAACTCGATGATGCGGTCCAACACTTTGCGCATGTACTTGTCGTATTCCTCGGCGGGCTTGTGCGACCACCACGTTTCCATGCTCACGAACACAACGGATGGACGCCACGTCCGCAATTCGCAATCGAGCGGCGACTCGCCCGCGTTGCACGATTTCGGGTCGGCTCGCAGGGGCGAGAGAACTGCCGCGGCGTTGAAGCCTCCTTTTACCGCGAGGCTGACGCGCGAGTAGGAGCCTTGATAATAATCAATCGTTGGCTGTAAATATCCATACTCGCTCCCCAAACTGAATTCACCGGGCTGATCGAATACAGACAGAAAATACGACGACACATTTTGGCAATCGCCGATGATGGAAAAATGTGTGGGATCGTTGCCCGACTCGATTCCGCGTTGATAGACTTCGCGCATCGACTCGCTCACGCCGACGGGGACGACCGGCATTTGCATCCACGCGTCTTTCTCAAGGGGCGGCTTGGGCGTGGCTGTGGAGGCGGGAGTCGTCGGGGAGGCGGTGATCGCCTGCGCGGGCGAGGCAGGCAGACCCGTCGGTTGAATCGCTTGGTTCGTCACAGAATTGATTTGCGTCGGCGCGCTCCTGTTCGTGCAAGAGGCAAGCAGGATCGTTATCGTCAAAAGAAAATTGATCTTTTTCATGTTCCTATTCACAAAAATTTTTTATCACATCGCCGACTTGTTCAGCAAGAAGCGATTCGCCGAAGGGCGTGAGATGCACGCCGCTGTTGGTGAACTCATCCATTGGGACAAGGTTCCATAGGTCGAGATACGGGATGTTTTGTTGCGCTGTGTACTCGCTCAGCATGACGCGAAACTCATCGTATGCCCAGCGCGGATAGAAAAAATTATAACGGATGTCGCTGTTTTTGCCGTTGCTGACGAGGATGGGTTCGTTGACGAGGACGATGGGAATGTTGGTGGCATGCAATCCCGCGTCGAGGATGTCGAGCGAGAGTTGTTCGCGCAATGGTTTGTTCTGCTTGATGTCGTAAAACGAATCGTCGGCTTCGAAATCGGTTTGCGCGCGTTCGTAATTTTCTGGATAAAACTGATCGATGCCCGTCGCGGACCATGGGACCCCGTAGAGTTGCAAGCGGATGAGGTTCGCTAAATCTTTTCTGCGATTGACGAAGGTTTCATCCCACGTCGTTGGATGGTTCAAAGCAGGATCGTTGGGATTTAGTGGTAATTGGTAATTAGTAATTAGTTCTTTCACGCGTTCGGGACTGTTCGCCACGAGCGGCGCGCCGAATTGTTTTTCTTTCGGAAACGATTCGAGCGTGGTAAGCCAGACGACCATATCGGGCTGATACTTCAATGCCTCATCGAGGATCATCAACTCTTGCAGGAGCGAGATATACGGATAGCCGAGATTGTACGCATGAACATTTTTATTGCACGCTGAAATGTTTTGCGAGTTCAATTGCCCCGCAAGATTTTCTTCGGGCGTGAGCAACGTCCCCCATACCGACGAGTCGCCGATGAGAATGACGCGGAATTCATCGTCCGCTTTGGGAGCGCCGACCAGAACATGAGCCGCAAACATTGCGTCGAGGTTGAAGAGGCTGAGGTTGTATCCGCGCTGGTTTTCGCCGAAGGGAAACCGTTCGCGCCCTGGAAAAACTTTGTTATAGAGCGAGAGTTTTCCGAGAGGGAATCCGCTGGTGAGGATGAACAAGAAATTAAATATTACAAGAAGCAAGGTTGCTTTGAGTAAAACGGGGAAGAGGCGAGGGGTAGGCATAAGAGCAAATCGGCAAAAGAGCAAGTGATCAGTGATTAGTTATCAGTTATCAGTGGATGGTTAGGTTATTCCGAATAGTTTCAGTATTACGTTCAATGATGATGCAGGCGAACTCAACGCGAAGAAGACCCAGCCGAGGGCGGCGAAGTGGAAGGTGAGTAAGATGCCGCCGATTCGCAAGAGAGTTTGCGCGCGCGGGTTGGAAACCGCGATGCGAGTCTTTGCGAAGTCGCTCCAGCGGTTTTGGATGAAGAGACCCAGTCCGTGCCACACGCCCCAGAGGATGAAGTTGACGGTGACGCCATGCCACAACCCGATGAGGAACATGGTGGCGAGTTGACCGAGCAAGAGCATCGTCCACGCGGGGATGGATCGGTAGCCGCGAATCCAGCGGTTGAAGGGATTGAAAAAGTACGAGCGGATCCATTGTGTCAACGTGATGTGCCATGAGTTCCAGAATTGCGTGATGTTGGGTTTGGTGTACGGCGAGGTAAAGTTTTCAGGGAGTTTGATCCCGACCAGCCGCGCGATACCGATGGCAATGTCGGTGTAGCCGCTGAAGTCGAAATAAATTTGGAAGGTGTAAGCGTAGAGGATGATCCACATCCAACCCGTGGTGCGGACTTGAACCGCAAGCGTGTCGTTGAGCGCCATCAATGCCAGCGCGTCGGCGAGGACGAATTTTTTGAACAAGCCGATGACGATCCGCTGACCTGCGAGCAAGGTCTCATCTTGTGTAAGGTGAAATTCTTTTCGCAAGTCTCCCGCGAAGCGTTCGGCGCGGTCAATGGGACCGGCGGAGAGCGAGGGGAAGAAAACAACGTAGGTCGCAAATTCAGGCAGGGACAGTTCGGGCAACCGTCCCGTTTGCTTGTCGCGCAGGACGTGGATGAGGCGGAAGGAAATGTAGGAGAATCCCAGCCAGCGCAAATCCAACGCGGAAGCGGATTCGATGGGGCGGTTTGTCAGCGTGCGGAAGAGGATGCTGGCTTGGAGAGAGAGAAACGGGGATTTGAGAATTAGGAGAATTATGATGAGCGAGATAATTGCGAGAGATAAAGTTAAGACAAATCGGCGCGAGAGGAGGTTGGATACTGTGATGGCTATCCCTGCGAGAAAAATAAAACCGATAACCAGAATGAGTCTCGGCGGAGTCGTTGTTGTGAGGATGGGATCAGCAAAAATGTAGCGCGTGAGGTCAACGAGAATCACAACTCCGATGATGACGGCAAGCCCAATGAGGTTTTGGCGAGATTTCCACGCGCCAGCGTTGGATGTGATGAACCAAACGATTACAACGAGGAAGATAGAAAGCGATGGAATCCAAAAGTCGAAGGAGCGGAGGGGGACGGCGGGTTGAAACCAGAAGGCGGCGAGAACGCTGAGGGCGAGGAGAGAAAGGATGCGGCTTGTACCACGCATCCACGCGCCGACCAGCAAGGCGGTCAGGATCGAAGCGAAGATCTGGGTCAGTCCCATGAGAAATCATTTTCTTTGCCACAGAGATCACAGAGACTCTGAGAACAAAAACTCAAAGAACTCTGTGGTCTCTGTGGCTGAATCGTTATTTCCATTTAAAACCCTTGATAGATCCACACGGGACTTGAATCGGATCTGAAAATGATCAGCGCGATCACGATGAGGAAGAGGACGAATGCCCAGATATTTTCGGTCGAGAAAAGTTTCTTTAACGCGTGCCGCATACGAGCCAATCGCCGCCTTCTTCGACTACTTGATATGTGCGCACTGCGAGATCGAGCCGCTGGTCTTCATTATTATAGGAAGCGACGATGTTGCCGGTGCAAAGCACAAGCGCGGTGTCGCCGTCGGCGCCCGTTTGCGTGCAGGAAACATTTTCGAGACTCGCAGTGACGGCTTGGAACGAGTCGAGTTCGATGAGCGCGTCATCCTCCCAGTCGCCGCAGACGAGCGTGGGCAGACGATCTGCGTCTTTTGCGACGAGCGCGTTGAGATAATCTTCCACGGCTTTCGCGGGCGCATCGCTGTTGGATTTCGCGCATGAGGCGAGGAGGAACGAGATGGCAACGAGCGCCAGCAGGAAAATTTTTCGCATGAAGTACTCCTTTGAAATTTGTGGCGGGATTATAAAGGCTTGCCCTGAGTTTGTCGAAGGGAGGAAGGATGAATGATGAAGGATGAAGGATGAAAGAGTGATCAGTTATCAGTGACAAGTCATCAGCGATCGATAGTTTCTAGCCGCGCAAAAAATAAACGATGGCAATGAGTACGCCGATGATGACGACTGTCCAGCGTAACGTGGATGGTTTGACTTTGCCCGCGAGTTTGCCACCGAGCAGACCGCCGACGAGCGCTCCGACCGCCATGACAACTGCCACAGTCCATTCGACCTTTCCCGAAAACAGGAAGAAGACCGCCGCGGCAACATTGACCGCGAACGCGACCGCCTGCTTCAACGCGTTGAGGCGCGTGAGTGAATCTTCGATGGTTAATCCCAATGCAGAGAGGACGATCACGCTCAAGCCTGCGCCGAAATATCCGCCGTAGATGGATGCCACGCCGACGGGAAGCCACGTCAGCGATTCGAGCCGCGCGCTTTGACCTGCTCCCATGCGTCGCAACAACCACGCGCGGACCGGGTCCTGGATCGCGAGCAATCCCGACGCCAGCAGAATCAAATAGGGGACGAGCTGGCTGAATAATTTTTCGCCCGTTTGCAAAAGGAGATATCCGCCCAGCACGCCGCCGACGATGCTCGCAGGGACGATCAGCCGCAATCGTTTTTCCTGTCCGCGCAGATCGTTGCGCTGTGCGAGAGTCCCGCCGAGGTAGCCGGGGCAGAGCGCGACGGTGTTCGTCACACTCGCAGTGACCGGCGGAATCCCTAAAAAGACAAGCATGGGAAACGTGATTAACGTCCCGCCGCCCGCAAGCGCATTGACCGTCCCAGCGGCTATCGCGGCAAGACCGGAGAGGAGGAGTTGAATGAACATAAGGCAGAGTATAGCATTGGTGGGTCGCTTGTTGGCTGAGGGGAGGTGTTGTATACTCGACTCGATTTAAAAAACCATTATGGCTCAGATTAAAAGCCCGTTACGCTACCCCGGCGGCAAGTCACGAGCGATACAACAAATGATATCCCTCCTGCCAGAGGAAATGGAGGAATATCGAGAGCCGTTTGTGGGTGGTGGATCATTCTTTATTTACCTAAAACAGAAATATCCCAATCTGAAAATTTGGATAAATGATCTCAACTCTGAGCTATATTTGTTTTGGAAATATACTCAAATTGATGCAGAAGAATTGGCAAGGGAAGTCTTGAAAATTAAGCGGCGTCGAAAAAATGGCAAAAGGCTATTTTTTGAGCTGTTGAAAGTTGATGTAAAGTCGTTGACGGAATTTGAACGTGCCATGCGTTTTTTTGTTCTCAACCGTATCACATTCTCTGGTGTAGTTGAATCGGGTGGTTATTCACAACTTGCCTTTGAAGCTAGATTTACAGAATCTTCAATTGAACGACTTGCTCAAATGGGGAAAATAATGGAGGGTGTTAGGATAACCCAGTTAGACTACCGAGGACTTTTGACAAGCGGTGGCAGGGAAGTTTTTACTTACCTTGATCCTCCTTATTTCGCCACGACCAAATCTAATCTGTATGGCAAGAAAGGTATACTTCATAAGAGTTTTAGTCACACTAGATTTGCCGAAGATATGAAAAAATGCAGGCATACATGGTTGATCACTTATGATGACGTATCCAATATCCGCGAAAATTTTTCCAGTGCTAATATTAGTGAATGGGAACTGCAATACGGAATGAATAATTACAAGCAGAGTAAGGCAGAAAAAGGGAGCGAGTTATTTATCACAAATTACGATCTGGTGAGCCCCGCGAGAAGATCCGATTACGTGAATTAATAAACGTGAATTATTAAAGAGTAATGTATAAGCTAAGTCGATAGGAGGATGATAGTTGTGAATTGGCCAATTAAAGAATACTACATTGAACGTCTTTATTTAGATCAATATAACATTCGAACACCAATTTCTGATCAGGACCAGGATGCCCTCATTAAAGACATGTTTATTAATGAGGATGCTTTTGAACTTGTAAGAAGTTATGCAGAAAATGGAACATTTCCTGATGAATTTCCTATTGTTGTAGATGAAAATGGGAAGATTGTCGTTATTGAAGGCAACAGGCGTCTTGCCGCGTTAAAAGCATTAATTGACCCGTCTGTTGTTCCATCTTACGAAAAGCGAATTCGATCGCTAGAAAACCCCAAAATAACAAGAATTCGTGTGGTTTTGTCTCCGGATAGAGAATCCGCTATAAAGCATATAGCCAATAAGCATACAGTTGACTTTCGTCGCCCATGGAAACCTCTACGTCAGGCTTATTTTTATAAAAGCCAGTTGGATAATGGCAAAACACTTGATGAAATCATGCAAGAGTTTCCAGAACAAAATATTCCACCATTTATCAAAATGCTTGAGGTTCATCACATTGCAAAATCTATTGATGTAAACGAATCTTTGAAAGAGAAGATTCACGATGACAGAGGGTTTCCTATTACTACCTTAGAGAGGTTTTACAAGGATAAAACTGTAACAACATTTTTGGGTGTTGAGTTTGACG
>BQMV01000372.1 GCA_022181005.1 Anaerolineaceae bacterium
TTGATGGCGGGTTCGGTGATCTCGTGAAAGACGACGCGCTTCGTGCGCGCGGGTTCGATCTCCGCCGACTCGAGCAAATGCCACGAAATCGATTCGCCTTCGCGGTCGGGATCGGTTGCGAGATAAATTTCTTCGGCTTTTTGCGCCAACTTCTTGAGCTCTTTGACGACTTCTTTTTTCTCGTTCGGCACGCGATATTTCGGCGTGAAGCCATTGTCCACGTCCACCGAGAGTTGCGACTTCAACAGATCGCGCACATGCCCCACCGACGCGCGGACGGTATATCCTTTGCCGAGAAAACGACCAACAGTCTTCGCCTTCGCGGGCGATTCGACGATGACGAGTTTGCCGTCGCGCTTCTCCACCTTTGCCACCTTCTCAGGCTTCGGCGGCGGGACGAGTCCCGCGTGCGCGTCGGTCTTTCCCATGCGATAAAGTTTTGTTCCACACACTGAGCAAGTGCCGATCGTGACAGGAGACGCCTTCGCGTTGAATCCCGCGACAGGGTCTTTCATCTCACGCTTGGTCTTGCATTTCATACAATAGGCTTCCATAAATTACCTTTTATCAATGTCGTTGCGAGTCTTCGAGAAGCAATCTCCTCGCTAATAGGAGATTGCTTCACCACTCGCTACGCTCGGGTTCGCAACGACATAAGTTATAAATATTTCTCCTGCTTATCTTTCTTCAACTTCTCCACAACATCGCGCACGCGCTGGGCTTGGTCGGCTTTGCAGACCAGCAACACGTCGCCCGAATCTACCACAATCACGTTATCCATACCAATAGTGACCATCAAGCGTCCGTTGTTTGCGCTGTACACGAGCGTGTGATGCGAGTCAATTTCGATATGCTCGGTATTGACCGCTACATTTCCATCTACATCGGGTACCAACACTTCAAACAAGGAATCCCATGCGCCAACGTCGCTCCAACCGAGTCCGCCCGCGGGGAGGACTGCCACTTTCTCGGCGTGTTCCATGATCCCGTAATCAATCGTCTGGCTTTTCAGCCCCGGCCAATGCTCTTGTATCACAGTCTCGCGTTTTGGTGTATCCCACGCGGACGCGATCTCGCTAACAACTTTGAAGAGTTCGGGCATTTGACGTTCAATTTCGGCGAGAATGACGTTTGTTTTCCAAACGAACATGCCGCTGTTCCATGTATGATCGCCGCTTTGAAGTAATTGTTGCGCGGTGACTTCATCAGGCTTCTCTTTGAATCGCTTCACGGTGTAGACGGGATACTTGTATTCGCCATCCAACGGCTCGCCTTGTTGAATATAACCATATCCAGTGGATGGAAACGTCGGTGTAATTCCCAGCGTGACGAGATACTCTTCTTCCGCCACATCGAACGCCGAACTGATGAGTTGATTGAACAGATCCTTGTTGCGGATGTGATGGTCCGCCGTTTGGATCGCCATCATCGCTTGCGGATCGCGCTTTTGTAAAACTGCCGCCGCCAATGCTACCACAGACGCTGTCCCGCGCGGCGCAGGCTCGATCAAATAGTTCTCTTTGGGAATGTCAGGGACTTGTTCCTGCATCACACGCGCCTGCTCTGCGACAGTCACGATCAAGATTCGTTCAGGCGGAAACAACGCCTCAAGCCGCGCAACCGTGCTTTGAAAGAGAGTCTCTTTGCCGAGCAACGGCAATAATTGTTTCGGCGTTTCTTTGCGGGAGAGAGGCCACAGGCGAGTCCCTCCGCCTCCAGCCATGATGACAGCGTATGTGTGTGAATTCATTGGTTATCGTATGTCGTTACGAGCCACGAAGTGGCGAAGCAATCTCCTGTTTTGTAAACACATCATGCTAATTTTAAACTATTGTCGCGAGGAGATTGCTTCGTCGTGGCGCGATGCGCCACTCCTCGCAACGACATCATCCCGTTTTATATTCCGATTGTACCTCACGCACTGCGACGTAATTCATACCGCCGACTTGCCGCACCATGCCTTTCAACTCCATAAGCGCCAGCGACGCGGACACTTTCTCGATGGGCAGTTCAGATTGATTGCGGATCTCGTCAATCTGCATCGGTTCATTCGTCAACACGGTCAACAGCTTTGCTTCGATCGCATCAGTCGGCATGATCTTACGCGCGGCTTTGTGTTCGCCGACGCGCGTGATGTCTAATGCTTGCATCAAGTCGTTGACGCTCAACAGCGGAAGCGCGCCGTTTTGGATCAACTTATTCGTGCCTTTGCTTTGCGGCGCAAGGATACTCCCAGGGACCGCAAAGACTTCGCGTCCCTGCTCGGCGGCGAACTCGGCAGTGATCAAAGCGCCACTCGTCTCGCCTGCTTCCACGACAACGACAGCCAACGACAACCCCGAAATGATTCGATTGCGCGGAGGAAAGTTCGACGCGTCGGGCGGCGTGCCTGGGGCGTAATCGCTGATGATCGCGCCGCGCTCCATCATTTGCTCTGCTAGCGCGCGATGTTCAGGCGGATAGATTTTATCCACGCCCGAACCCAACACGCCAATCGTTCGTCCGCCCGCCTTCAACGTGGATTGATGCGCGACC
Organism: Anaerolineaceae bacterium; assembly: GCA_022181005.1. GTDB lineage: Bacteria > Chloroflexota > Anaerolineae > Anaerolineales > Villigracilaceae > Defluviilinea. Next base: position 2,536 of record BQMV01000372.1, read on the forward strand.
GCGTCCACGCCCCGCGCGAGTCCGCTGATGACGGTCATGCCGTTCGCCGCGAGGAAAGCTGATAATTCTTCTGTAATCTGCCTGCCATATGGGGTCGCCCGTCGCGTACCGACAATGGCAACAGCGAACAAATCGTCGGGCAAATATTCGCCGCGTATATATAACACCGGCGGAGGCTGGCTAATTTCTTTGAGTCGTTGCGGGTACGCTTCATCCTGCCATATAAGAATCTTAATCCCCTGTTTCTCGATATGCTCCCATACTTTATCGAGGTCAATGCCCTTGCGCGCTTGTGTAACGCGCTCGATCACTTTCAATCCCAAGCCTGCTTCCGCCAATTCATTCGGCGCGGCTCTCCACGCGGACTCCAAGTCGCCAAAGTGCGCGACCAATCCCTGCATCCGCACCGCGCCGATGCCTTTAATCAAGTTGAAGCCGACCCAGAATTTTTTGTCGTCCATAAATTTGATTCTAACTCGTTAGTCTCAATACAGACTTCGCTCCACACAGCCGCTGCAACAACTTACAGACCCTCAAGCATATGAACTTTGACGAAACGGCGAGCAGGCTGAAGGTCCAGAATGACCGAGGGAATCGCGGGGAGGAGAATCTCTTTGCCTAAGTCGTCCCGCACTACGTAGACATCGTTCGCGCCTGTCTCCAAAATTTCAACCAACTCGCCCAGCAGATTATCGTTCTCGTCCACAACTTTGAATCCGATCAACTCATGCTGATAAATTTTACCCTCAGGCAGCGGCGGCGCATCCGCTTTTTTGACGAAGACCCATTGGTTGCGAAACAGACCCGCGTCTTCGGGCGTTTCGACGTTCTTGAATTTTACAAGCAGACCCGCTTGATGCGGGCGTGCGCTGGTCAGCGTTACAGGCTTACGCTCCTCGCCCACAAATAGTTTTCGCCCGCTTTTCATGCGCTCAGGGAAGTCTGTATGCAAATCCATAACGATTTCGCCGCGCACTCCATGCGGACGTCGTAAAAAACCTACGCTCAAATAAAGCGGCTCGCCTTTCGGCGAGCCTGTGATTTTTTCTTTTGCCATTAGTCTGGCTCAACCACATCGAGCGTGGCTTGCTTGCCTTCTTTTTCAGCGGCTACTCGCAACAACGCGCGAATGGAATTGGCGACCTTGCCGCCTTTGCCGATGACGCGCCCCATGTCGTCTTTCGACACGCTCAGCTCAATGCGTACACGCGACCCGTTCCCCGATTGAGTTACTTGCACTTCATCGGGATGATCCACTAACGACTTTACGACATACTCGATTAATTCTTTCATAGCGTAGTTCCTTCGCCATAATAGGGGCAGGCTAGAAACGAGGGTCTACTTTTGCGCTTCCTTGCGTTTGGCTTCCGCCTCTTCCGCCTCTTTAACAAGCGTCTCAACCGCTTCACCCTTCTTGAAGCGCTCCCAACGCTCCAGCGTCCCAACGGATTTAAACACCTGCTCCACCGACTCGGTCGGGCGAGCGCCGTTCTTCATCCAGTGAAATACGCGATCTTCCTTGAGATGAACCGTTGAAGGCTCTGTGCGAGGATTGTAGAAACCCAAAATTTCCAAAAAACGGCCATCGCGAGGGGACTCTTTGTCCGCGGCGACGACACGATATGTGGGTTGACCCTTCAACCCGATCCGGCGTAAACGAATACGAACCATCTTGCTTTTTCTCCTTGAAATTATTTGCATTTCAGACAGGCATAGAGAGGTATGTGAAAGGAACACATGCGGGCTGAAATCGCAAACGCAATTTTACCAGACTTTTCAATTTGAACCGCGAAGCCCGCAAAGTGCGCTAAGAAAAACCTTTAAAATCTTTGCGTTCTTGGCGTGCTTAGCGGTAAGGAAAAAGATACCCTCGTTCCTTTTCCCGCTTCGGATTCCGCCCAAATTTTCCCGCCGTGCGCCTCGACCAGATATTTCGCTATCGAGAGTCCCAACCCCATCCCGCCCGAATCGCTGGATTTGTAGAATCGGTCAAAGACACGACTCAAATCTTCGGCTTGGATTCCCTCCCCGCTATCTTGGATGAAGACCGTCACGCCTCGAATCTCAGGGACGGCTGATTCAGTCACCCCAACCTTTATCTCCCCTCCGCTCGGCGTGTACCTCACCGCGTTCGCCACAATATTCATCAACACCTCGCGGATACGCAATGGGTCAATCTCGATCACGTCCACGTTGTCCAACTGCAACTCAACGCGGATATTCTTTTCCGTCGTCCGCGTCTCAAACGCAGAGACGACATCACGAATCAACAAGCCCAAATCCGTTGGCTCGCGCTTCAATTGCAACGATCCGCTTTCGGCGAGCGCGAGAGTCCGCAAGTCGTCCACCAGCCGCGAAAGGATTTGCGTCTCATCGTACAGTGATTTCAACCGTTCCGCATCCGCCGCGTAGACTCCGTCAATCATCCCCTCGAGGTTGCCCTGCATGATCGTGATCGGCGAACGGAGTTCGTGAGAAATATCTGCCAGCATGTTGCGGCGTTGTTTATCGTTCAACTCCAGTTTCTCCGCCATCGAATTAAACTCACGCAACAACGCGCGGACTTCAAACGGTCCACGCTCCTCGACACGCACGGAAAAGTCCCCATCCGCCACGCGACTCGACGCCTCGAGCAACTCATCCAACGGCATGGACATGCGCCGCAAATTACGCACGCCAAAAAATACTGCCGAAATCAAAATGAAGAAGCCGATCAGCCCGAATGGGAAAATGAAATCGGGGCGACCAAACGGGTGCATGTTCGGCGGCATGTTGTGAAATTCCACGAACGGGTCGAGCAAGAACCGCAACAACGCCATCACGCCGATACAAGCCATGAAGCTGAACAGGATGAAAAAACATCCCATCCTGCGGAAGAAGGGTTTGCCGCGCATGTGACGCCAGCGCTTGGGGGGCCATTCTTCGTTGTCGGGCCACCAAGGGGGTTTGGGACGGGGATGGTGAGAGGGGGTCATTTCATTCATACTTCGGTGGTCGAGTAGTCCTGAGCCGTTGCGCTGAGTTTATCGAAGCGGAAGCGTAGCGGAGACGAAGGACGTATCGAGACCACCACGCCGTAGATCACTTTCGTAACAAAATTGCTCTTGAGCACAGTGGTTTCTATAATCCCACAGCGCTTCGACTTCGCTATCGCTCCGCTCAGCGCGAAGAATTTTATTTATCCGCAAACTTATAGCCAACACCATACACGGTCAACACATACTTCGGCTCGCTCGCCTTGACCTCGATCTTACGGCGGATGTTCTTGATGTGTGCGTCAATCGCGCGTTCGTAGGATTCAAACGCCACGCCGTGAATCGTATCCAACAATTGCGCGCGGGTGAAGACGCGCCCAGGTTGGCGGGCGAGGGTGGCGAGCAATTCAAATTCGGTGGGAGTCAACTCTTCGATCTCGCGCTTCTCGGCTGTGACGCGCAGACGCGGCACATCGAGAGTGAGGTCTGCCACGCGGATCATTTCCGAACCCATGCTGGTCGCATTTTCGATGCGTCGAAACACCACACGGACGCGCGCCACCAATTCCTTGGGACTGAACGGCTTGGTCATGTAATCGTCCGCGCCGAGTTCGAGCCCGATCAGTTTGTCCGATTCTTCGGAGCGGGCGGTGAGCATGATGATCGGTGCGTTGGAGGTCTTGCGAAACTCGCGGGTGAAATCCAGCCCATCGAGCTGAGGCAAGCCGAGGTCCAGAATGACCGCGTCGGGTTTATCCGTTTTTGCGTGCGACAAGGCTTTCTTCCCGTCATGAGCGATCAAAACGCCAAATCCCGCGCGTTCGAGATAATCCCGCACAAGTTGGGTGATCTTGGGTTCGTCGTCTACAACGAGGATGGTTTTCATGGGCTGAG
>BQMV01000373.1 GCA_022181005.1 Anaerolineaceae bacterium
TTCTGTCATAGTTGTCAATTAGGAAGTTAATCCCGCTTGTCAGCTCGCGTAGATTATGCGGCGGGATATTGGTCGCCATACCGACTGCGATGCCCGAGGTCCCGTTGAGGAGCATGTTCGGAACTCGCGCCGGCAAAACAAGCGGTTCTTCGAGCGAATCGTCGAAGTTGGGACCGAAGTCCACCGTATCCTTATCTAGATCGGCGAGCAATTCTTCCGCCAGTTTTTGCAGGCGGGCTTCCGTATAGCGCATCGCTGCGGGCGCATCGCCGTCCACCGACCCGAAGTTGCCTTGCCCGTCCACCAACAGGTAACGCATGGAGAAATCTTGCGCCATGCGCGCCATCGTCTCGTAGACCGCTGAATCGCCATGCGGATGGAATTTCCCCAACACTTCGCCCACAATGCGGGCGGATTTCTTATACGAAGAATTGGAACGAATGCCCAGTTCTAGCATGGCGTATAAAATGCGCCGATGAACGGGTTTTAGCCCGTCGCGGGCATCGGGAAGCGCGCGCGCCACGATCACGCTCATGGCGTAATCGAGATACGCTGAGCGCATCTGTTCGTCAATATCTACGTGTTCGATATTTCCAGCCTGAAAGGATTCTTCCGCCATAAGTCTCTCGTTGGATAGGGATTTTGACATAAAAAAGACACGGGCAGGATTCTGTAACGCCGCGTCTTAACTAATGAAAGGTCTGACCGACTCTCCCCTTATTATACCATTGACCACTTTTACATTTTGCCAATTTCTCGCGCATTTCCGTCAAAACAAGGACAGCGACGCACCGGAAAGCAGGAATGAAAAATCCGCCTTTCAGCGGAATTTCAACTTCTTTCTGTGCCGAAGGAGGGATTTGAACCCTCAAGAGATTGCTCTCACCACGCCCTGAACGTGGCGCGTCTGCCAGTTCCGCCACTTCGGCTTATTTGCGGATTGAATTTTATCTCAAAGGCGCATTTTGTCAACGCAAAACGAAGTGGATAAGTTGTTCGGCGATGCTTCATTCAAGAGCCATATACATTCGAAGCGCTGATTCATTACAGTACCGTTAGGGGATACAACTTTTCAGTCCTGATGACGTTTAAGTAGGCATAGAGAAAGGAGTAGATCATGTTTGCCGCTGTTATTGTGGTTTGCCTGCTCTTGTTTGCGGCGTTTGCCGTTGCAGACCCGCTCGTCGCGAATAGCAACTCAGACGAGCTGAGCAACATGGGCGTCGAGAAAAAGATATGAACGCAGACGCCCCTCCTAGCCCGGTGCAGAGTTTAAAAAAGCATCGGGCTTATTTTATTTAACCAAGGGGGTATAATCGAAGAAACGCAAAAGAATCGTTATGGATATCCAACCTCTCTACACAAAGATTGATAAGACAATTCAGGTTAACGCGGGTGTGATCGCGCTGGAAAACCCAAGCGGATTCCCCCGTAATGAATCCAATTTATATTTGCTGGGGCACGATGGGACGATCCTATGGAAAGCGGAAAAGCCCGATGTTGGCACATTTTTTTCTCGCGTCAGATTGAACGATGATGGCGAGACGCTCTCCGCCTACACGATCCACGGTCACGCCTGCGAACTGGAGTTGAGGACAGGGAAGCTGATCGGTTTTACGAGTATTCAGTGACCACCGTCCCGTCATTGTAATGAAGTTTATAATTAGATAGGCATAGCAAAGGAGTCCCTAATGGTACTCAAAACTCTTGATGAACACATAGAAATTACGCCTGGCGTCATGGGCGGAAAACCACGCATTGCGGGTCATCGTATCTCGGTGCAGAATGTGGTCATTTGGCATAACGAGATGGGTTACAGTGTTGAACAGATTGCCGAAGATTACAACCTGACTCTGGCAGATGTGTACGCCGCGCTTGCGTACTATCATGACCACAAAGAAGAAGTTGACAAATCCATGTTGGAAGGTGAAAAATTCGTCGAGGAGATGAAGAAACAATACCCATCGAAGTTGAAAAAGAAACTCGATGGCAATTAAGTTCTATATGGATGAGCATATCCACCCTGGAGTTACCAAAGCCCTGCGGCAACATGACATTGACGTGCTAACCGCACAACAAACAGGCAACTTGAATATGGACGACGGGGAACATTTGCAATTTGCAATATCAGAGGGCAGGGTTCTGGTCACGCAAGATGAAGATTTTTTGAAAGCGACAAGCCACAGAGGCATCGCTTACGCCCATCAAAGAACACCCATGCGCCAAATCATCGATGGCTTGGTTTTGATTGCAGAAACAATGACCGAAGAAGAAATGATAGATCACATAGAATATTTATAGCGCTTACCCGCGACGCTCTGCGCAATGACAGATAAAAAGAAATCATAATTTTAGGAGTCACAATTGAAAATCATCGCATGTATCAAACAAGTCCCAGACTCGGAGGCGAAGATCAAAGCCGAGAATGGGCAGATCAACACAGGCGACTCACCGCTGGTCATCAACCCATTTGACGAGTACGCGGTCGAAGGCGCGCTTCTGCAAAAGGAAGCGACGAACGGAACAGTCACGGCATTATGCATCGGACCAGAGTCTGCGAAGGAGGCGTTGAAACACGCGCTCGCTATGGGCGCGGACGATGCCATCCTCGTTTCAGACTCCGCGCTCAATAATCTCGATACGGTCGGCGCGGCGCGAGTCCTTGCCGCGGCGATTCAAAAGATCGGCGGCGTGGACATGGTCGTGTTCGGACGGCAAACGCTCGACAACGGCTCAGGGCTCACCTCCGCGCAGACGGCGCGCGCTTTGGGGTGGTCACTGCTGGGGTTGGCGGGGCAGATCAAAGTGGAGGAAAGAAGCGTGACTGTTGAACGAGTCATCGAAGAGGGCAGGCAAACTGTCAAAGCGAATCTGCCCGCAGTCATCAGCGTTGTGCAAAGCATCGGCGAACCGCGCTATCCGTCGTTCATGGGAATTCGCAAAGCGTCGAAAGCCGAGATCCCCGTGTGGTCGCTGAGCGATTTGGGAACCCCCTTCGGGGACGATGTCGCCGCGCCCGATGCGATCATCAAACGCATTGAGTTGATGAACCCGCCCGCGCGCGACACCTCGGTGGAAATTATTTCGGGCGAAAGCCCCGCCGAGATCGCCGAACAACTTGCCGACAAACTCATCGCGGAGAAAGTGTTATGAAAATTTTTGTTTACATCGATCACTTCAAAGGCGAGGCGCTAGCCGCCTCGTGGGAGGCGTTGGGACTCGCAAGAAGTTTCGGCGCGACGACTGCTTTAGTTTTTGGTTCTGGCGTTGATGATGTGGCGAAAGCCGCGCTGGAATATGGCGCGGATGACGCGCTCGTTGCAGACGATTCGGCTCTTTTGGATTTTCGCGCTGAGACGTACGCTTCGACTCTTTCCGCGCTCGCCGCATCTTCGACCCCCGACCTGATCCTGTTCCCCACAACGACTCGCACCCGCGAGTTCGCCGCCATGTCGGCAGTGGATTTGAACACCAACGTCATCACCGACGCGACAGCCGTCGAAGTGAATGGCGATTCGATTCTTGTTACTCGTCCGATCTACGAAGGAAAGTTGTTTGAAAAAGTGACCGCCTCTGTGAAACCGCAATTGATCACACTACGCGGACGCGCGTTTCCGAAGCCAGAAAGAGTCGCTGGCAAAACTGGAACGATCACAAAAGTGGAAGCAAAGACCGACGCGCTCACAACCGTCGAAGGATACAGCGTCGCGGATGTTGGAGTTAGTTTGAATGACGCGGGCATCATCGTCTCAGGCGGACGCGGCGCGTCGAACAATCCTTCGCTGCAGCCTCCCGCCGGACTCGATGACAAGCAATCCGAGATCTGGCGTGGTCAGCAAGGCTTCAAATTAATCGGCGATCTGGCTTCCACGCTTGGCGGCGCGGTCGGCGCATCTCGCGCGGCAGTGGACGCGGGCTATGTCCCTTATTCAACTCAAGTTGGACAGACAGGCAAAGTCGTCGCGCCTGATGTGTATATCGCGTGCGGCATCTCTGGCGCGATCCAACATCTCGCGGGAATCCGTTCGGCGAAGATGGTCGTTGCGATCAACAAAGACCCCGATGCGCCGATCTTCAAAGTGGCGCGCTATGGCGTGGTCGGCGACTTGTTCCAAATCGTCCCCGCGTTGACGGAGGCGTTCAAGAAGAAGTTGGGGAAGTAGCGTTCACGCGAGATCAAATCACAGCGGCTGGAAATTCCCAGCCGCTGATTTATTTCCTTTTCTGCTCACGCATTTACCAGAAATGGCATCTCCACCTGATACGCGGACGGCAACAGGTTCTCGAACTTTTTCAGAGCAGCCCGTAATTGCATCCGCGCTCGTGCGAGGCGACTCTTCACCGTTCCTACCGGCACGCGAGCCGCGCGCGCCGCTTCAGCGTACGACATGCCTTCGATATCCACCAAGGTGACGATCAGGCGATACTCTGGGATCAGCGCATGGATACATTCCTGTAAGACGCGCTCTAATTCGCGCGATTCTGTCAATTCCTGCGGAGTGGAGGAAAGGTCCGACATCCATGCTGGAGATTCAATCTCTTCTCCTTCCGCATTAAATGGTTCGAGAGAGAACGTATTGTGCCTTTTCAAGCGGCGCAATTCGTCGTAACTTGCGTTGATCGCCACCCGAGCCAGCCAACCCTTGAACGAGCCGCCGCGAAACGAACGGATCTTTTGAAAGGCTTGAAGGAATGCGTTCTGCGTGGCGTCTTCTGCAGTGCATTCATCTTGAACGATCCGCAGCGAAATGCGATACAGTAAGTCTTGATATTTCAAAACAAGTAGATTGAACGCATCCGCATCGCCGCGTTGAGCCGTCTCAATCAACATCATGTCGGTATTCACGAGAGGTTCCATGCATATATCATACGCCCCCATTGTTACAAGTATGTCGCAGAGATGTTACTGTTCTGTGACATACTCCCATGCGCGCTATTGGACTCTTCCAGAAAAGAGAACTCTAGCGTCTCGGCAGCCGTAAAGTGACCACTGTCCCGCGCGGTTCATTTTGACTGGAACGCACGCCTACGCCGCCTCCGTGCAATGCGGCTATGCGATTAACCAACGCCAGCCCTAAACCGCTGCCTTCTGTGCTGCGCGCATTAGACCCGCGATATAACTCCTCAAAGATCTTCGACAGATCTTCGGGAGGAATGCCTACGCCCGAATCTGCTACCTCGATGATGATGGATCGTCCGTCTTCGAGCGCACGCACCTCCACCGAGTCGTCTGTAGACGTAAACTTAAGCGCATTTTCTACGAGGTTATACGACGCTAAAGCCAGCAAATCGCGGTCGCCGATCACGACGGGAAACGGCGAGGGGACTTTCGGAATTAATAGACTGATATTTTTTTCTTCATGCGCTGAAGAACTTTGTACCGCTTGGATCACATCGTCAAGCAGATTGGGAATGTTGACGGGGTACCGTTCGATCGGACGTTCGTCGAGATCGGCTAATTTACGCAGGTCGGTTAGCAAGCGCGTTAAGCGTTGTACCGCTCGGTTGGCGTTTTGACTTGCCTGCAAACGTTCATCCTCTGTCTGTGCCTCTTGCAAGTTCACTAATGCCGCGCGCAAGCCAGTCAGCGGATTTTTGACCTCATGATCGAGCCGTCGGAGGAATTGTCGCCGCTTCCGTTGCGTCTCTTGTACAAAGTCGGCATAGAGAGTTTGCGCTTCTGAAGTGCGACGTGAATTCCAGCGATAGACGAGCAGAAAGGCGGCGGCGATTACAAAACCGAGGATAAATGCGACGGCGCTAGCGTTGCGGATAGTCGTTCCGAAAACGAAGCCGATGATTCCCAAATCGATCGTTGAAATGAACGGTGAAATAACCGGCAGAAAGAATCGCGTAGAGAGGAAGAACGTCAGCCCTGCGAAGAGCGGTAAGAGCCACCACAGATATCCCTTCCACTTTTCAAACATCGGCTTCTAACCCTCTCCGTGAACAGATGCGATAAAACGGTAACCCTCGCTCGGAATCGTTTCGATGAAGCGCGGCTCGGATGGATTATCGTCCAACGCACGACGGAGTTCTGCCATACGCGTGTCCACGGTGCGCGTGCCGGTGGGATATTCCCACCCCCAGACTACGTCCAACAAGCGTTCGCGTGAAATGGCTTCGTCAGGATGAGTCATCAGATATTCCAACACGGCAAGCGCTTTAGGCGTGAGTTCGATGGTCTCTCCAGATAGGCTGGCGCGGCGGGCGCGACGATCTAACATGAGTTCGTCGGCGGTGAGCAACCAGGCGCTTGAAAGCGAACGTTCGCCGGGGCGCGTGCG
>BQMV01000374.1 GCA_022181005.1 Anaerolineaceae bacterium
AAACAATTTCACAAAAGTAAGTGAGTCAAACATTGAGAATACTGTGTCAATCAAAGCAACCCCTTTCCCTGGATTGGAGACATCATTTTCCCGCAAATCTGACAAAACATCAAATCCGACCAATGATTCATTAACTGAAAGTGGACTCATAGACGTTATATAGCAATTCTTAGATCGCTCGGAAGGCAAAAAATTAAGTTTACTGGAAAGCCTCGTTGAGAAAATTTTGAACAACCCACGAATTCCTGCTAGAATAATTATTGTTTTGGATAAAATAGATTCCGAATCGGCTTTTCAGGCTCTACAAAGTATAAGAGTTTTTAGCGATGAAAGATTAACTTTTTTTGCAATTGTTCGTCATGAAAACTTTATAAAGTGGCAATCGTCTACCTTACACCTAATAAATAACATAGGTTTTAGAGAGTATTACGTGCCTTGTATTTGGGAGGAAGGTCACAATCTTGTAAGAGACATGGTAAAAGAATCCTCCAGTGTTGGGCATCTGGATAAAATAACCGAAGAGTTTATTGATTATGTTGCATATAAGACCAGAGGGGCGCCAGGTGATATAGTGAAAGAACTGGTTGATCCGATGCACAATACGTACGAACACGGAGTGCCGCATCTCAAAATTGATTTAATTAGAGACAAGAAATTAGTTGAGATTAGTGCGTGGCGGCAAAGGTTTTTAGTGAAAAATTGGGATACTATTCTTGGCGATGATTTTCTTACATTAGAAAACTCTGATAGAGCCAAAATAGGTGTATACGAGGTACTCGATTGGATGACACAGGAAGTAGAGTTTCGTCTCAAGGATTTACATCAGTCAATGAATCTTCTTAGGGTTTTAATTAGCCCATCGGCTGCGCTACGCAGAGACGTAATTAAACGTCTAACAGACTGCATGATAAGAGATCGTTTATTGTTATATGAACAAGGTGTTTATCGGATTCGCAACAGTCCAGATTACGCTGACACAACGTTTGACGAATTATGAAGTCACCACTTATTATCTGTAAGTTTATCTCCTCTCCCACCACCCCATCAACTCACTCAACGCCAGAGACGGCGTCGCATCGCCCTGCCTGCCTGAATTCCACGTTACGATCAACTCACGTTTCGCGCGCGTGATGCCCACGTAGAACAGGCGCAGACGTTCCTTCACGTAATCCAACCGCGAGCGCATCGTCGCCGCGCCTTCTTCGTACCAGTCGTATTCATCCGATGATGGTCGAGTAGTGCCGCCGTTCGTTGGCGGCACGTACCGAGACCACCCGAGCGCGCTCAACTGCGCCAACGCTTCCGCCGTCAAGTCCAACCCGCTCCGCACGAACCAACGCTCCGAAATAAAACGATCATTCGGCATCGCCGACGGGAAGTCATAATTATTGACCGACATCAAATAGACGCGGTCCCATTCCAGTCCCTTCGCCTTGTGCATCGTCGTCACCACCACCCGTCCGCGATGGCGCTCGGGGTCAAAACCCGAATCGTCCGACGAGAACCCGATGAAGCGCCGTTCGTTCTTCGCGATCACCGCCAGTTCCGCCGTCAACTCAGGCAGACGCCAATCCGCGTGATCGTCCGCCGCGCTCCGCAACACCAGCGCGAGTTTATGCGCCAGCGCCAGATCCGACGCCTCGGTGAACACATCCTGCGCCAGCGTCAACACCAACTGATCGATCGGAAGCGTTACCGCCCTCAACCATCTCTGGATGACGACTCGGAACGCGTCTAATTCCTGGATGACTTGCTCCGCTTCATTCGCCCTTACGGCTGACAGCCAGTCGTCGGCATTTTGCGGCGCGACGAAGTTTTCCACATCAACCATCTTGCGCAGAAGAACCGCTACATAGTTAAGTAGTTGAGTAGTTGAGTAGTTCCCCTTCTCGAATCCGCTACTCTCCACTGCGCCACTCTCTCCTCCTCCCATCTCACCATCTCTACTTTCTACTTCTCCACTCCCTACTCCTCCACTTTCTACTCTTCTATTCTCTACCCCCTGCTCTCTCCAATCTCTCCTCCAAACTTCATACGCCTTCGACAACTTCCGCGCTGATTGCGGATCAGAAAGATACGACAAAAGATGGCTTATCGAGCCTGCGGTTGTGCGAGTTTGCTCAGTTGATTTGAGCATTTCAATAGCATCAACGCCTTTCTCCCTCAGCATCTGGTACAACTTTGTGCCACGGTCATTTATCGTTGTCAAAACTGCTATTGTTGGCTGTTGTTCAATAGGCAAATCTTTTACAGAATCAGTAAACGTCTTAATGGATTTCGCAATCGCGTCAACTTCTTCGTCGGGCGTGTACTTCTTGCTGATGAACTTGATCGCCTCAGGGTCATCGGGCGGATTCTGTTGCGGGTCATCCTCTGGCACAGGAACAATATGCGGCACCGACAACGCCGTCCGCGCTTCGGGGATGGGATGCGACGTCATCACCCAATCAATGAGATGATTCGCCAACGCCAAAATTGACGGCTGTGACCGCCCCGACTCGGGCATGTCCACGCTTGGGTTGTTTTGAATGAACGCGCGCAAAAGTTCTGGCGATGCTGTTGTGAACGTCTCAAAGATAGCTTGGTTCGGGTCACCCACGCGGACCCAATTGCCACCCCCCTCGCCGCTTCGCGGCACTCCCCCCAAATTCCCTGAATTTGGGGGGAGATGGAGGGGGGGGCCACCAGACAACAAATTCAATATCCTCTCCTGCGTCCGACTCGAATCTTGCGCTTCATCTTCCAAAATAAACGGATAGCGGTATTGAAGACGCGCGAGATACTCTTCGTCGTTTTCGAGGAGGGTCAATGCTAGGCGGATCAAATCGTCGAAGTCCACGGCGCCGCGATAGGCAAGGGCGCGTTGATAGTCTACGTAGATGCTCCAGCCGAGTTCGGCGAGAGGCAGAGGCGTAGGAGAAGCATCCAGTTTGGCGCGCAGGCTTTCGGGGGTGATGAGGCGATCTTTCGACGAGCGGATAAAGGCTAAGGCAAGGGAGTCGAGAAGATCGGGCAGTTGCTGACGTTTGACCCAATCCATTTTCGATTGATCGAGGGCAGGATCAAGATATTCATCGAGCGAGTGATTCGCCAGCCACGCATTGACCGACTCGCGGCGGATGAAACCCGCCTCGCGCTCGTCAATGATGCTGAAACGATTTTCGAGTCCCACGCTCGCAGGCTTTTCGCGCACGATGTCATGCGCCAGCCCATGAAGCGTACGCACGCGATATTTGTAGAGGGCTTGCAGAGGGTTGTCGAAAAATTTTTTGATGCGCGCTTCGAAATTATCCACCGCGGAGTTGACGAGCGTGACGATAAGCACTTCCTGATCGTCCTGCAACGCGCCGCTGTGAATGATCTGCGCCGCCAACGCCGAGAGAATATGCGTCTTCCCCGCGCCAGGGACAGCGGCAATGCCTAGCCGCCCGCCATCGTAGCGGAGGATGTTTTGCTGGGAGGGGCGAGGAGTGAAGGTCATAGTTTATTAACCGCGAAGTATGCTAAGATTCTTTTATTGAAACCGCTAAGACCGCCAAGATCGCTAAGATTTAAAGGGTTCTCTTCGCGCTCTTAGCGGTTAATTTTTTTCTTGTCTCGAAACCGTTAAGATCGCAAAGATCTAAAGTGTTTTTTGTTCATCTATAAACCTTCTGGAACGCGCGCAACAAGTCGCCGCGTCCTTCAAATCCGCTTTCGCCGAGTTCGGAGATTCCCAAGTAGACGCGTTCGCGGCAGCGGTGAAGGAGTCCCGACACCAATCGCGCCAGCGCTTCTTTACTGTATTGAACATCATCCGCATCTGTCCACTGGCGACCCTCTCCCCATTCGCGGCTCAACACGTACGGATGCGTGAGCGGTTGGGCGAGTCGTTCGTACCATCCGCTTGAACCCGCATCGAGCCAGAACTGAACCGTGACGGGACGATTCATCATCAAGAACGTGTGTGCGGGCGCGACGAGAACCGCGTCCTTGTCTTCGTTCTGCCAACCTTCAAGATACGACGCGGCGATCACGCCATCCTGAAGCATTTGGATATATTCACGTCCAAGACCTCCGAGGTCTTGAAGACCTCGGAGGTCTGATTCAAGCGCGAGACGAAACTTCTTTACCGACTCAACCAAGCTCGCCGCCACGCGGACCGAGTCGAAGTTGCGGTGATAACCAAATCCCGCCTGCGACAGCGCCTCGCCAAACATCTTGCGGAAGAAATGATCGAGCGGTAAAACGTTTGAGGCGCGATATTCTTCGATCCAATTTCGAAGCGTCGAGTAGCGATTGCCAACCGAAAACGTGATTCGCTCTTGCACATCGGGCTTGATCTGGTCAAAGGTCGAAAGTTGCAAGTCGCGTTGACGATAGACAATGTCCGTCAGCAACTGCGCGCGGACGAGGTCGAGTCCGTCAATGGATTGCATCAGCGCGTACGCCACGTCAAATTTCGGCGGGGTGATGCTCCAATGCGGATGCGCGATAGCGGCAAGCGTGATCAACGCATGGGAAGCGGGTTCTTCATTCAAAGAACGCGACGGTCTGTGCGAACGCCAGGGGATGTTTTTCGCTTCGAGTCTGTGCGTGATGGAGAAGCGCAAAGCATCGGAGAGGTAGGGGGCGAGGATGACGATTTCAGAGGGAGAGATTAGAGAATTAGAGATTAGAGAATTGATCTCGGCTACAACGGCATCGAGGAGTTCGGGGTAATAGCGTGCTTGAACAATGGCAAGAGGAGATGAGTTTTCCTCTCTTTCCTCTTTCGTCTTTCCTTCGAACGTTGGCAAAATTGCATCAACCAACCCTTCACTCAACTCAGCTACACCTTCCGACATTACAAAACTTTCTTGCAATTGGATTTGTTCATTGCACACTTCGCGCAGTTGCAAGCCTGTGTACACGTCCGCACCGAGGAAGTAGCGGAAGCCTGCGTTTTCGTCGTAGAGCAGTAAGGCGGACTGGAAGTCCGCGCTCCATTCGCGGACAATATCATGCGCGCGCGGACCGTCCTCCTCCACGTTGTCGTAGATCAGGTGGCGATAATTTCTGACGAGGTAATCTTTGACAATATCCTGCTTCCACAAAGTGTCTGCGAAGACCTCGAGTTGCAGGGAAAAATCGAGCAAGTTGTGCTCGAGGCAATATTGACGGAAACGATTCGCGCACTCTTGCGCGTCTTGATACACACGTCGTTGGGCGGGATCGCCAAAATACGACAAGTCGAGTTTTGAGCCGATCTCGGTATGTTTAAATCCGATCACTGCGGCTTTGTTGAGGTTATCAATGATCTGGGAATATAAACGATTGCGGTCAATCGTCACCGATTCAAAATAACCTTCATCCAACAACGGGCGGACAAGATGCGCCATGTAATATTGCGCTGTTTCGAGCGTGAGGAAAACTGGCGGTTGAGTCGGATTCGCAAATCCTGCCGCTTCACCCGCGAGGGGCCAGAACAGATCGCACATGCGCCGCGCCAAACCGCCGATCGTGGCGGGAGTCACTTCGCCGCCTGCGCGTCGTTCGGGGCTGTAAAGCAGATCGAGATACGGCTCTTGCAAGCTTCTCTGCGGCGTGAGCATGAGGATCGATTCACCAGGCACGCCTTGCGCGAGCAAGTGACGCATCCGCTCGACGCCTGCGGTTGTTTTGCCCGTCCCTGCGGGACCGCTGACGAAGAGCTTCGAATTGAAATCGAGATCCACAATTTGCTGTTGAAGCGGGCTAAGAATCGGCATACAGCGAGGGTACAGCAGTCACGAGAGTTTGTCAATGTGTTATGTTCGAGTCTAAGTTCATGGCGTAGAATTTAAACTCCACATTGTTCCATGCAGCGGCTATGTAGTTTGCAGGATGAAGGTCAAACGAATTTCGGTTTCTTTCTCAACTAAACACATCGTTATTGAATGACGCGTGTTAATACGTTTACGGGCAACGTTCGCACTGTCGACAATATTTCCATTATCGATAATAGGAGGTGGTATATGGCTACTCAAGCGAGAATGCGCGCGCCGATCAAACTCCGTGAAAACCCTTCGATCAAAGCGGGGAGTTCTGAAATTCTTGGTCCTTCAACTCCGATACAAATACTTGAGGATCAGAATGAGTGGTTGAAGGTAAAAGCCTCCCGCATGTCTGGCGCTATCGAAGGCTGGGCGCCACGCGAAGCGCTCGCTTTTCATGCAACCGCTCAAGCCGTTTTTCCAGATGTTTCCATTCGGTCAGGGGAGGCATTTCCTTCAGTTCCTCCATCGCTAA
>BQMV01000375.1 GCA_022181005.1 Anaerolineaceae bacterium
TCCTGCAATTATTAAAGGAGATCCAAAGAGTGCTAGGGTTGGCGGTCGTAATCGTAACGCACGATCTCGGCGTGGTGGCGGAAGTGTGCGATGAAGTAGTAGTGTTGTATGGCGGCAAAGTGGCTGAATACGGCAGCGTTGATCGCATTTACAATCACGCGCAACACCCATATACGCAGCGCCTGCTTGAGTCCTTTCCCGATATTAACAACCCTAGCGAAACGTTAGCGTCTATCCCCGGAACGCCGCCGCGCCTGACGCAGTTGCCGCCGGGCTGCCGCTTCGAGCCGCGTTGTCACGTCAAGATCAAACGCTGCGCTGAAGTTTCGCCGCCGTTGTTAGAAGTTGAGCCGGGGCATTACGCCGCATGTATTTTGCGCGAAGGAAAGGAGGCGAATTTCCAATGACGCCGAATCCTATTCTTGAAGCGCGCGAGCTATACACTTATTTCCCCGTTCCCCAGTCGCTATTCGAAGCATTGATGCGCCGTCCGCATCTATCGGTGAAAGCGGTGGACGGAGTCTCATTCGCATTGATGCGCGGCGAAACGCTGGCGATCGTGGGCGAATCGGGATGCGGCAAAACGACTATTGCGCGAACGCTGATCGGTCTGGAAGCGAAGACAAAAGGCGAGATTCTCTTCGACGGCAAGGAAGTCGCCTTGCGCGACGGGCAGACGGCGATCAGTTTGCAACATTTGCGCCAACGCGCGCAGATGATCTTCCAAGACCCGTACGAATCGTTGAATCCGCGCGCGACGATCTTTGACATCGTCGCTGAGCCGTTGGTTGTGCATGGGTTGGCGAAAGACGAGCGCGAGCGAACGGCGGCGGTTACAGCCGCGTTGGAGGATGCGGGTTTGCGCCCGGCGGAACATTACTTTATGCGCTACCCTTATGAACTCTCGGGCGGACAGCGTCAGCGCGTGGTGATCGCCAGCGCATTGGTTTTACAGCCCGAGCTGCTGATCGCGGACGAACCGGTCTCGATGCTCGACGTTTCCATCCGCGCTGAGATTCTGAATCTGTTGCGCGACCTGCGCCAAAAGCGCGGCATCAGCGTTATTTTTATCACGCACGATCTCAGCACGGTCGCCTATTTTGCGGATCGAATCGCAGTCATGTATTTGGGGCGCATCGTGGAGATCGGCTTGACGCACGAAGTATTGCGCGATCCGCAGCATCCGTACACAAAGGCGCTCCTTTCGGTGGCGCCTGCGCCCAATCCGCGTTTGCGGCGCAAGCGCGTGATCCTTCAAGGCGAGACGCCGAATCCGATCAACCTGCCGAGCGGCTGTCATTTTCATCCGCGCTGCCCGGTGGCGTTCGATCAGTGCAAGATCAAAGATCCGCAGTTGACCGTTTTGAGCGAAACGCATCAAGCGGCGTGCTTATTGCTTGAGAAATAATGGATATTAGCAGCGTTCAAAACCCGCGCGTCAAGCGGCTGGTCAAACTGCGCGAAGATAAAAAAGCCCGCGCAGAAGACGGTTTGACGCTCGTCGAAGGATTCGATGAAATGCGACTCGCCCTCGCCGCTGGGCATACGCCCCAGACGATTCTATTTGCGCCTGAGTTGACTTCGCGTTCTATGGAATTTCCGGCTGGCGAGCATCTGAGCGTTTCGCGCGCGGTCTTTGAGAAAATCTCGTATCGCCAGAACCCAGACGGATGGTTGGGCGTTTTCCCAATCCCGCGGCGAAGGCTCGACGACCTAAATTTGAGCGTTTCGTCGCTGGTTATCCTCGCCGAAGCGGTGGAAAAGCCGGGCAACCTCGGAGCGATTTTGCGCAGCGCCGATGCGGCAGGCGTGGACGCACTCCTCGTCTGCGATGCGCGCGTGGATGTGTGGAATCCCAACGTTATCCGCGCCAGCCGTGGGACGATTTTCAGCGTGCCGCTCGTCGAATGCGACAATGCTTCTGCGCTGGAATGGTTGCGACGCAACGCGATACGCGTCGTCGCTGCGACTCCCGCCGCCGAAACGCTGTACACAGAAGTGGATTTACGCGCGCCTTCCGCTATCGCAGTCGGCGCTGAAGCGGAGGGCTTGTCCGATTTTTGGATGGCGAGCGCGGGCGAGAGGGTCAAAATCCCGATGATGGGGAAAGTAAATTCGTTGAACGTATCGGTTTCAGCGGCGTTGATCGTTTATGAAGCGCTGAGGCAGCGCAGCGGGAATTGAAGGGAACATTTTGGCGAGGGGGCGAGTTAAATTATCGATAAGGAGAATTTATGAAAAAACTACTTTTGCTTGGCAGCATCTGTCTGACCGTCGTCGCGTGCGCGCTTCAACCTTCCGCGCCGACGAATACCCCGCTCCCGCTGGAGACGCCAACGTCGTTCACAGCGCCGACAATCGCCGTCGCTACGTTTACGGCGATACCGACCGTTCAATCGACGCAAGCCGCGCCTACGAACCCCGCTCCGCCAGCCGCGACTCTGCCGCCGGTAACGGGAGTCTATAATCCATACGCCGTTATTCTTGTTAATCAAGGCGACGTGTTGAATATCCGCTCTGCCGCAGGGATCGGACAGCCCGTCGTCGGCTCGCTCGCGCCGAACGCCGTCGGCGTGAACCGCACGGGACCGGCAACCAGCGCGGGAGGCGACCGCTGGGTGGAGATCCAAAATCCCGCCGGCGGGACCGGATGGGTGAACGCGAAATTCCTCACCGAGCAAGTGACTTCGTCCACGTTCTGTTCCGACTCGCGCGTGTCTGACCTGTTGAACAATCTCCGAACCGCTGTGTTGAACTCGAACGGCGAGTCCCTGAGTTCGCTCGTCAGCCCCGAGCATGGATTTGACCTGCGCTTGTGGCGTTGGGGAACGGTGGCGAATTACACATCGAAAGAAGCCGCGTGGGTCTTCCAGTCGGAGTACGCGGTGAAGTGGGGACCCGCGCCCGGCAGCGGCATGGACACGAACGGGACGTTCTCCGAACACATCCTGCCGAAGTTGCAAGAAGTGTTCAGCGCGAATTACATGCTGAACTGCAACGACACGCTCGACCTCGCGACGTTCTCGCTGGAGCCGTGGCCCTCGGAATACGCCAACGTCAATTTCTACACGGTACGCAAGCCCGGCTCCGATCAATACGGCGGCATGGACTGGCGTGCCTGGACTGTGGGCGTCGAATACGTGCAAGGCAAGCCGATGCTGTTCGCGTTGATCAATTATCAGTGGGAGCCGTAACCCCCACCCAGCCTCCCCCAAATACGACTGAAGTTCGTCGTATTTGGGGGAGGTGTCCGAAGGACGGAGGGGGTTTCAGGTGACAGTCACCTTGAAGGTGACTGTCACCTTTTTATTGCAGTACAATTGACGCACCCCCATCACAGCAGGGGAGAGAGGTGACATCAAGAGAGGTTAGCATGAAACCGATTCCGACTCGAACGATCAGCGAGAATGAAAAACTCTTGCGGCAAAAGTTCTACGAGAACATCGCCGCGCAGAGTGACCTGATGGATAAGGTGAGCGAGCGCTTGCTCACGCTGGAGTTGGGGATTCCAGGTTTGTTCGCCACCGTCTTGAAATTGACGCGCGGCGAGGATGCCACCCTGCCCATCAATGCCGCGCTTAATCTGGCTTTCCTGTTTTGGCTGGTCGCGTTGATCTTGACCCTGATGGCGCTGACCCCGAAAAAATGGACGGTGGATGACGCCGTTTTAAAACAAGACCCGAAAAAATTCTCCGAAGGCTTGGGGATCGAAGATTACTTTGAGCAGAGCGCCCTCTACAAACGCCGTCTCGCAATCGCTTCGAGCGTTTTATTTTTTGCGGGCATCTTTTGCGCCACGCTGACACTGGGATAATGCCATGAAAAAAAGACTGACCTTTCAATGCGGAAAATGCAAAAGAAATTTCTCCTTCCAACAGGAAATTACAGAGGAGCAAGAACTGCTTTTTGCCTGCCCATACTGCGGGGCGGAGTTGGTTCTCAAACTTGAGCCTTTCAAGAAGAGAAAAAAGACAACGGTTCGCGGCGAAGGGAATGACGCCGAATCTTTCGAATGGGAATATATCTTCCCCGATGTGATTCAATCTGAACTGCGCAACCCGTAGCGGAGATTTCCATGCCAAAATTCGTCCACCCCATGCCCTTTGTCATTTACCCCACAGACGATATGGTTGAGCGTGACCCCGCCCTGCGCCATGCAAGCGCGAGGCTGGCTCATAATTACGCGGACAAACGCTCCATTGCCGAGGCGGACTTGCAAACAATGGGAACAGCGCTATGGCAATCTCTGCCCGCCGATACGGGTGAACGATTCGAGGCGGCGATTCAAGCAGTGGGGGCAAACATCCTGCCTGTCGTGATCGAGAGCCGCGCGCCCGCTGTGCAATCCCTGCCGTGGGAGACGCTGTATCATCCCGCGCGCGGATTTCTCGCCCGCAATCCAGCGTTTGCTTTTTCAAGACGCACCGCGCCATTGACTGGCGAACTGCTCCCCGCGCGCGCCGCTCCGTTGAAAGTGTTGCTGTTCACATCCCTGCCCGATGACCTGAACCCCGAGACCGAACGCTTGAATGTGGAGAAGGAACAGGAGCGCGTGCAAGAGGCGTTACTGCCTTTCATCGCCGAGGGAAGGGTGCAGTTGGAAGTTCCCGACGATGGTCGGCTGGAAACGCTGACCGATCTGTTGAAACGCTTCGAGCCGCATGTGCTGTACCTGAGCGGACATGGAAAATTTATACAGCAGTCTGGACGCGAACCGTTTGGAATTTTTCTATTTGAAGACGCCAATGGCAGGGGCGAACCTGTGACCGAAGAAAGACTCGCCCAGGTTTTGGTGGGGAGCGGCGTGCAGGTGGTTGTGCTCTCCGCTTGCGAGAGCGGAAAAGCCGCCTCGGACGATCTCAATCACGGATTGGTGCGTCATCTTTCAGCGGCGGGCATTCCGCATGTGATCGGGATGCGCGAATCGGTGTTGGATGAGGCGGGCATTCAATTTGCCGACGCGCTGTGCAAAGCGCTGGCAGAGGGCGAACGTGCTGACGTGGCGATTCAAACCGCCCGCGCCGCCATGACCGCCGCCAGCGCGGGCATAGCGCGCCGCGAGGCGAGTTCGACAATAGCGGTTGATCAACTTCATGGACAGTGGTGCCTGCCATTGCTGGTCTCTGCCGAGGCGGCGCATCCGCCTGTGGATTGGGGAATATCCCTCACCCCCAGCCCCTCTCCCAAAAGGAGAGGGGAGCAGCCTCGCTTCATTGGAAGGCGTAAGGAATTGCGGCAATACAAACACCGCCTGTTGACGGGTGCGATTCAACGCCTGTTCATCAGCGGCGCGGGCGGACATGGCAAGACCACCCTTGCGCGAAAACTGGCGCAGGAATTGGAAGGACGCGGTTACGAATTTTTTGAATGGCGGGCAGACTCCCCGTGGCGCGACTTTCAACGAACGTTGGAACTTGCGCTGGAGGGCGATGCGGGGAATACCTATGACCGTTTCGCCATCAAAATGCAAGACCAGCCCGCAAAAGTGGCGGACAAATTATTTGAGTTGTTATCGGCGCAATACGCTGGGAAGGTTGTCCTGCTGTTCGATAATCTGGAATCGATTCAGGACGATAAGACATTCACGCTTACGGACGAAACGGCGGATGTTTGGCTGAAGGCGGCTTGCGGCGACAAAATAAATTTTGTCGTACTGGCGACTTCACGTTGGGTTTTGCCCAAATGGAAAGGCGAACACCTGCCGCTGGCGGGCATGAACAAGGGCGACTTTTTACGCCTCGCCCAAACGCTGACCGAACGCGGAGGCATGAACCCGCTCCTGCTGATAGACCGCGAACGCCTGAACCGTGCCTACGACACGCTCGGACACAACCCGCGCGGGTTGGAATGGTTCGCCGCCGCCACGCTGACCATGAACCCGCAAGAGGGACAAGCCTTTGCCGAAAAACTGGCGCAAACCAAAGCAGATCTGCGCCAGAACATGGCGTTGAAAGAAACCATCCACCGCCTCACGCCTGAAGCCTCGGCGTTGTTACGCCGCCTGCACGTGTAAGATCGGAAGAGCACACGTCTGAACTCCAGTCACGTGGCCTTATCTCGTATGCCGTCTTCTGCTTGAAAAAAAAAACCTACCGTCCATACAATCACACATACAGTCTTTT
>BQMV01000376.1 GCA_022181005.1 Anaerolineaceae bacterium
CTTCCGATCTATGCACCAAAGCCGTCAACTGCTAAAAAATTACGTTGATTACCTTGGGAATGAACGCCTGCTCCTTGCGCGGCATGGCATGTCGCCGCAACAGATCGGCTTGCTTAAGCAGACGCTCGAAAGCCCCGAAAATTATTTCAACCCGAACACATCCCGCAAGTACGGCAATGTTGAAATTCTATTGCCGCGCCTGAATCAATACTTCGGCATCATCCCGCATGAAGTGGAAGGCTTCAAAACGCTGGAAGATGAAATCAATCATTTCAAACATATCCGCGTGTTGTTGAAGGATATTCAGGAACTACAAAAGAAAATTGACGCGGTACGGCTTTACAAAGACCCTGCTGAAGCGGAGGCGAAACTCAAACAGCAATTGCAGGATAAAATAATTGACATTGACCAGTACACGCTCGCCGTGAAAGAGTTGGCAAGAACTGAGCCTTCCGAAACCTTCGAGCATAACGGTCATCGTTTACACATCAAAAACATCGCCAGCCATTATTATCTGCCCTTGCTTTTATCCGATGACGACCGCATTGATTACATCTCGCGCATTATCAAAACGCCGAGCGAGATTCGTTTTGTCAATCAACTGGAAGCCTATCTCAAAGAACCAGATCATTATTTGAAACAATATGATTGGTGGATGTTCAGCCGCGCCGAAGAAACGCTCGATAAAATCACCATTCCCTACTACGATCCAACCCAAAATAAAATGCGCGACTTTCACCCTGATTTCATCTTTTGGCTGGCGAAAGATTCAAAATATACAATTCTATTCGTTGACCCCAAAGGCATCCGCGACATCGGCTGGACGTATAAGGTCGAAGGCTACAAAGACCTGTTTCTTGAAAATGGAAAACGAAAAACCTTCAAACACGGCAAGCAAGATGTTCAAGTCGCCCTCACGCTTTACACCGACGACAGCAACCAAGTCTCTGCTGGATATCGCAATTTCTGGTACGATAACCCAAAGAGAATTTTTGAGCAGATCGTGCCTGAATAATACGCGACCCATCCACCCCATGACCACCATCGCCTTCCTCGCAGACCACCTCGACACTATCCCCGCATTGGCAACGCTGTTCCGCGCCCAATGGTCCAAATATTATGCCGATGCGCAGACAATTTTTCCTAGTGACGCGCACACGCGGAGACCTGTCAGGTTTTTAGTATATTCGCGTACTTCTCCGCGAACAGCGCGGGCTGTCCGCCTGTGTGCCAGAATAGCACAGTCTCCTCCCTCTTGAAATACCCCTTGCGGATGAGGTCTATCATCCCCGCCGCCGCGCGCCCCGTGTAGACTGGATCAAGCAGTAGACCTTCATGCTTTGCAAACAGATTGACCGCTTCGCGCTCCGCGTCAGTCAGGACGCCGTAGCCTGCCTTGCAGTAGTCGGCATTTGCGGACACCTCAGCCGGCTCGAACCGAATCCGCTCCCCCAACTTTTCACTCGCCTCCGATGCAAGTTTGGACACATGACTCTTCAACCACTCCTCCGACTCGTCAATGCTGATTCCCAACACCTTGCCTTTGAACCCAAACACGCGCTGACCCAACACGAGTCCCGCGTGCGTTCCGCCTGAGGAGGTGCCGAAGACGATCCAGTCGGGGCAACCTTGCGAAGGTTCAAAACCTTCGCAAGGTTTTTGCTTCATCAACTCTTCCATCGCAAACGCGTACCCCAACGCGCCCGTCGCGCTCGATCCGCCATACGGGACGAGATGCGGCTTGCGACCATCCGCGACGGCTTTGTCGAATGTCTCTTTCAACACGCGGTCGCGTTCATTGCGATCGGCTATCGTCACGATCTCCGCGCCGAATAATTGATCCAACAACAAATTGGCAGACGGCTTGTCGGGCATCTCGCCGTTCAGCACAAGGATGCAATCGAATCCATACTTCGCCGCCGCCGCCGCAGTTTGACGACAATGATTCGACTGCAACGCGCCTCCAGAGATCAATGTCCGCGCGCCTTGCTCCTGCGCCTCGGCGACGAGAAACTCCAACTTGCGAGTCTTGTTGCCGCCGATGGCGAGTCCCGTCTGGTCGTCGCGCTTGACGAGGATGCGCGGACCAGCCAGAATGTCCGAAAGACGCGGGAGTTCTTCGATGGGGGTTGGGAGGTGGGCGAAGTGGAGGCGGGGGATTTTGTTCATGGCGATTCCTTTACTTCGTATTTCGTATTGCGTACCGCGTGATCAAAATACGCAGTACGCAGCACGCAGTAGCTATGCGCCGAGATTCTGTTTCGTGCGAGCCTTCCCCCTCGACCTCATCACATCCAGCACGCGCGGCATGATGTCTGAATACATCCGATACCAAAATTGATTTGGCGCAAAATCCCACGCGCCCAGCGTACGGACGACCTTGCCGCCGAGTCCCTCTTTGAAGCGATAGACTCCCCACATCGAGTCAGATTCATCGAATACTTCGGGCGCGCCCCACAGATCGTACGCAGTGCATCCACGCGCCTTCGCGCGCTTCATCGCTTCCCATTGCAAAAGATACGTCGGCATTTTTTCACGATGCACGTCACGCGACATTCCGTATACATAATACGCGCGACCTGCGAAATAAAAAACAAAGATCGCGGCGACGGGTTCGGAGTTGACCTCGGCGATCAAAGGTTCGCACGCCGGAACGTTCGAACGTTTTAACGTTTCAACGTTGGCTTGCATGAACGTTTCCCAAACAGTCTGATAATATTCCTCGCCGCGAATCACAAATCCATCGCGCACAGATGTTTCAGCGTACATCTTGTACAATATGGGCAAATCTCCCAACTTGCCTACGCGCAGGGAAACGCCTTTCTTCTCCGCGAGGCGGATGTTGTAGCGCGTCTTCTGCTTCATCCGCGCGAGCAGTTCGTCTTCGGTTGGATGCAGGTCAATGACGACTGTATTCTTGAACTGGATCTGATCCGACGAATATCCCCATCCCCTCCGCTTCAACTCGGGCGTGACGGCTGATCCGTTTTTATCTTCGGCATCGTCCGCGCTTTGAGGGACTCCCGTCCCTAGCACAATATCGGGATCACATTTCAAAAAGATCGCGCCCTGTTTCTTCGCAAAGGATTGTAGATCATCCAGCACGCGCTTACGAAGCGATTCGTTCGTCCAATCAAGGAGCGGTCCTTTCGGCGAATACAAAATGGACAACCGCGCGGCAAAGCTGTTTTGGAGAATTCGGCGTCTGAGGATGAGCGCGGCGGCAGATGGAGGAAAGAGGAAAGATGAAAGATGGATGGGGTCTCTTTCCTCTTTCATCTTTCCTTCGTTATCCCAAAGAAGGTATATCGGCTCCCACCCATACTTCGCCTTCACCTGTCCCCATTCGTAGGTTTGGAGGAAGTGCGGATTTGGCAACTTCGAGATGATCGAATTCCAGTTTTTACTTTCCACTTTCTATTCTCTATTTCCAATGAATTTCAGATAAGCCCAATACAGAATCGGATTGTACACTCGATCCATCGCTTGCGCCGCGCGTTTCAGTTCGCCGCCGAAGCCGCGTTTGAAGCGATAGACTCCCCACAAGCCATCGTGACGTGATTCAAAATTCGCTTCGAGAGTTGCTTCGTCTTCGTCAGGGACGCCCCACAAGTCGTACTCTTCGCATCCGCGCGCTTTTGCCCATTTCATTGCTTCCCATTGAAGTAAATATGTTGGCATACGGTTGCGTTCTTCATCCGTTGACGCGCCGTAGAGATAATACGCGCGGTTGCCGTTGCGAGCGACGAATAACGCCGCGAGCGGTTTGCCTTCGTATTCAGCGAGGAGAATTTCGCCGAGTCCCTTTGGTTGGAGGAGTTCATACGCGCGTTTGTAATATTCCAACGAGTGGACTCCGAATCCGTCGCGCCCGCCCGTGACAAGCATCATCTTGTGAAAGGATTCGATATCGTCCCATGCGCGGACGGTCACGCCTTTCTTCTCCGCGAGGCGGATGTTGTAGCGCGTCTTTTGTTTCATCCGCGCCAGAATCGTGTCTTCGTCATCTTTGATGTTGATGAGGATGGTTCGGGGAGGTTGGATGTTGTGGGGAGAGGTTTCAAGCTTCAGGTTTAAAGTTTCAAGTTGCTGATCGCCCCAGAGGTCGGGTTCAAGTTTCAAGAAAATGGCGCGATGATTTCGGCAAACCGAATCAACTTCTCTCCAAAACCGATCACTGTTCACTGATAACTGATTACTATTCACTGCTTTTGGAATATAACCAATTGTAAAACCGAGCGGTAATTTGCGAAATAAAATTTGCGCGCCGATATTTCCGCTGACCACTCGCACAGGTTTCCACCCAAACGCAGATTTCAACTCGCCCCATTCTCCCGTCTGCAAGATGTGAGCATTCGGATAGGCGGAAAGAAAATAACTCCATTCAGCAAGGGTAATTTCTGGCATTTTAGATTATAGAGGCGACGTCAGGCTGCGAAGCCTCGTGGATGGATGAATTAGGAATCAACTCGTGTATCAACGCAATAATGGCGTTAACATCGTTAGCGTGGCTAAGGGTTTCAAGACGCTCGATGGCTTGAGACAAATCCAAGCCGGACGGCGAAGCGTCTACGCCGAGGCGGAAGATATCAGGATGCAAAGTTTGCATCAGCGGCGTGCCTTCATCCCACAGTTCTTCCGTCAATTTCTCTCCGGCGCGAATGCCCGTGTACGAGATCTCAATATCGCGATAAGGCTCAAGCCCAGAGAGTCGAATTAAGTCTTCGGCAAGGTCGAGGATGCGGACAGGTTCGCCCATATTGAGGACGAACGTTTCGCCGCCCGCTTCCATCGAAGCCGCTTGCAACACAAGATAGACGGCTTCGGGAATGGTCATAAAAAAACGATACATATCAGGGTGCGTAATAGTGACAGGACCGCCGCTGGCAATTTGACTTTTAAAGATCGGAATGATGCTGCCGCGCGATCCGAGCACGTTGCCAAAGCGCACGACCGAGAACGCCTGCGCGGCAGACTGCGCCGCGTCAAGAACGATCATTTCAGCGAGGCGTTTCGTCGCGCCGTAGATGGACGACGGACGGACAGCTTTATCAGTGGAAATCAGGACGAATCGTTCGACGTTCTGACGGAGCGCAGCTTGGACGACGTTGCGCGTGCCGACAACGTTATTTGAAACAGCCTCGGCAATATTTGCTTCCATCAACGAGACGTGTTTGTGCGCAGCAGCATGAAAGACGATCTGCGGTTGCCATCGTGCGAATACCTGCATAAGGCGCTCAATATTGCGAATATCCGCGATCACCGGCGAAAGAGAAAGAGTCGGGTAGTCCTGTTTTAGTTCAAGCAAGGTTTCAAAGACGCTATTTTCGCCATGACCCAGCAAGACGAGTTCGGAAGGTTCGCGGCGCGCGATCTGACGGCAGAGTTCGCGCCCGATGGATCCGCCGGCGCCGGTGACCAGAACGCGTTTGCCGGCGAGCGCCGCGCCGACCGCTTCGTCGTTGACGCGCACAGGTTCGCGGCGCAGCAGATCGGTAATATCTACTTCGCGCAGGCGATTGACGCTGACCTTGCCGCCGATCAGTTCATAAATGCCCGGAATCGTGCGCGAAGCAACGCCCTTAATGCGGCATATATCGTTGATGGCGCGCACTAGTTTGCCGGGCGCGGAAGGAATAGCGATGATGACCTCGTTCACGCGATACAGATCAATCGCCGACGACAGATCGTTGATTGCGCCGACGACGGTCACGCCGTAAATTGAGTGTTTTTGTTTGGCGGAATCGTCATCAAGGAAGCCGGCGGGAACAAGGTTCAATTGCGGCGATTTCTGCAATTCGCGCGCAACCAACGCCCCCGCATCGCCCGCGCCGACGATAAGGACGCGCCTGCCTTTCCTGTTCGGGCGCGACGCCATAGATCGGAAGAGCGCCGTGTAGGGAAAGAGTGTTGAGCGCGCTGGTCGCCCGTCCATGACAAAATCACTAACCATCGCTCGACT
>BQMV01000377.1 GCA_022181005.1 Anaerolineaceae bacterium
GGTGATTTTAAAAGACCCCCGCATTTTAGTTTTAGACGAAGCGAAGAGCCATCTCGATTCCGAATCGGAAGCGTTGATTCAAGAGGCTCTCAAACGCGTTATGGCGGAACGCACAAGCATAGTCATCGCTCATCGTTTATCCACCATTCTCTCTGCAGATTCGATTCTAGTGATGGATCGAGGTCAGATCGTGGAGCGCGGCACGCACGAAGAACTGCTTGCGTTGAATGGGCTGTATACCCAATTGTATGAAACACAGTTTCGAAGAGAGCGATAGGTTACGCAGATTGGCGCAAATAGTTTGGCAAGAATAAGCGTCACGGACGATACGGTTCCTCGCGCACGACGTGACCATAAACGATTTTCAAAAATAGAGCTGGGATCAGCCATTCCAATCCGATCACAGTGGGAAAGATGTACTGGTTGATCAGAATCGCTGTCATGATCAATCCCATCGCCAACGGACGTTGTAAGTAAAGCGGCGTTCGTAAGACCAACACGACAGACGCCAACATAACCAGATACCAGAAGATGCCGAATTCCCAGTTCATGGAGCCGAATACAAAACCTGCGATTATCGTATGGATGTGAAAGACAGTGAAAATAACATGATTCTTTGAACGCGCTGTGAAACCGGTTTCTTCGGGTTTAATAGGAGCGTGATAAAAACGTTTGCAAGTATTGAGCGAATTGGCGACCACGCCGCCCAGAACGTCCAGCGCGATCAGGATAAAGATCAAATACTGCCACCATGCCCAGAGCAGGGAGCGACTCCACGCCATCCAACCGAGAACGGCGGCGCCGCTCAACCCAAAAAGCCAGACTAACGCCTGCTCACGGGCGGTTGCTCCGGTCCCGAACATAGCATCAGGCTTGCCGGAATATTCCCAGTTGATGTGAATCTGTGAGTTTTCCATTGATTATCCTTTAACAAAGAGGCAGTAGAGTAAAATATTCTCCATGCAAACGTTCATCATCCTCTTCTTTGCCATTCTCTCCGAAGTGATCGGCACAGTTGCCCTAAAACTCTCGAACGGATTTACCAAGCCTATCCCCGGTATTGTGGTCGTAGCCGGCTATGGCGCGTCGTTTTATTTATTGTCGCTGGCGTTGAAGGCGATGCCCATCGGCGTGGCGTATGCAATCTGGTCCGGCGTAGGGCTGGTCTTTACAGTCATTGCAGGGATAGTCATCTGGCGCGAAACTCTGGACTGGGCGCGGGTGGTCGGGATCGTCCTGATCATTGCAGGTATCGTTTTCATAAACGCGATTTCCAAATCTCCTGCGCATTGATCCTCATCCATACTTCGGCGTATCGCCGATGATCTCCCAGCCTCGTTGTAACGCAACCTGCTTTAAATTCTTATCAGGATATACCGCCACAGGATGGTCGGCATGTTCGAGCAGGGGAATATCTTGTTCGGTGTCGCCGTAGGCAAAGTCCACGCGCTGTATGCCGAGACGGGACAACACTTGTTGAATCTTATTCTGGCTGGCGACCAATTCCCCCGCTAACATCACCCGTCCATTGACGATCTTCACAGGCGTGCCGATCACGTCCGCGCCGATCCGTTTTGCGAACGGAGCGATGAACGGCTCCACAGAACTGCTGGCGATGTGCACTTGCGCGCCATCCTCGCGATGCTTGACCAATCTCGCAACCACATCTTCGCGGCGTTTCTTCCATAAGTTGTGTTCCACTGCCCACTCGGATGCGTGCGCAAGTTTTGCTTCATCAGCGTTTTTGATGTACGCGAGACTTTCGATCATCAATTTTTGTCCCCACTCCTGCCAATCAATGATTCCATTTTTTGCCAGCACGTATGCAGGCATCACTCGCGCCATATAGAATCGCGCGCGCCATTTGCTCTGGTTATGTTTCACCCAATCCACCAGACCCAAAAACGGCGAGCCTGTGGTCAACGTTCCCATCATGTCTGAAATGACGATCATAGTTGCACCTCTTTGCGAATATTATAGCGCTCGCAAAATGATACAATCGTCGCATGGGCACGCTTTATCTCGTCGCAACACCCATCGGTAACCTCGAAGACATGTCGCCGCGCGCGATCCGCATTTTGCATGAGGCGAGTCTCATCGCGGCGGAGGACACGCGTCACACGGGGAATTTGCTCAAGCGCTTCGAGATTCAAACTCCGCTCACGAGTTATTTCGAACACAACAAACTCAGCAAATTGAATTTCATCCTCGGTAAACTTTCAAGCGGGGATGTCGCCCTCGTCTCGGATGCTGGGACTCCCGCGATCAACGACCCTGGCTACGAACTCGTCCGCGCCGCGCTCGCTTCAGGCTTTGACGTTCGACCTGTCCCCGGTCCCTCAGCCCCCGTCGCCGCTTTGAGCGTTTCTGGCTTGCCCACAGACTCGTTCCTTTACCTCGGTTATCTTCCCCACAAAAAAACAGAACGCCGTAAATTCGTAGGACAAATTGCCGATTTGTCGTACACATTGATCTTCCTCGAATCTCCGCATCGAATACTTGAATCACTCGAAGACTTATTGTCCGCGCTCGGCGACCGTCGCATTTGCGTGGCGCGCGAGATGACCAAGATGTTCGAGGAATACTGGCGCGGGACTCTCAGCGGGGCGGTGGAGTATTTCAAATCGAAAGAAGTGAGGGGAGAGTTTACGTTGGTGGTGGAAGGAAAGACGAAAGAAGAAAGTAGAAAGTGGACTGACGAAGAGTTGAGGAAGGCGATTCAAAAAGAGTCGAAGGGCGGGAAATCTGCGAAGGCGCTGTCAGCCGAACTGTCGGAAAGAAGCGGCTGGAGTAAAAAGGACGTGTACCGTCTCGTGAGTCAAAAAGGAATCCGCGATGAGTCTTGAATCCCCGAACATCCAAAATGAGATGAGCGAGTCGTCAAGTCCGACAGACTTCCCTGTGCATGGCTGGTGGAAGATTTTTTACGCGGTGTTTCTGCTGATCGTGCCAGCGTTTTCGTTTTGGGCGGTGGAGGCGATCAAACCCGAATGGCAATCGGGCGACCGCGAGGCATATGTTCCGTTGCTGTTACTGCCCGAGGCGTCGGTGTTTTTTCTGATCCTGATCGCCTATTCGATCGTTTGTTATTTTCTTGTCCTTTTTGCGGGAGATCGTTTTGCAAAGTTCTTCGCCGTGAGGCTGGGAATTTACACGGGAGTTTTTCTCGCGTTGCAGTTCACGATTTTGCTTGGCGTGTATTTGTTTGTCTCTACTAGTTCTCTTGCGATCCTGCTGGTGTGGTTCTTGCCGCTTTATTTCCCCTGGATTTATCGTTCGCGTCTTACAACATGGATCGCGCGTTTCATCCGCCCGTGGATGATCGCTGTTATTTTGATCGCATATGCGATCCTTGTCGCTTTTATCAGGGATCAAGCTTTCACTCCGTTGTTTCTTGTGTTTCTTGGGCTTATCGCGTCGGGACCGTTCTGGTCGTTTTTGATGGCAATGCAGGCTTCGATCTGGTTGTTGAAATATCATGAAGCCAATCTCACCCTCCCGCGCGGACTTGGCATCACCGCGTGGATCGCTGCGTATATCATCGCGTGGCGATATGACATCCTCAAAATGTACGAGTTATATGCCCAGTTGCCGCCTGTCCCGCCGCCCGATTGTTACATCGCCACCGCCGCCGCGCAGGGACATGCAAACTTCGTCGGCTCAAAACCTGTGCAACTTGCAAACGGAAATTCGATGCAAGTGAATCGTCAATTGCAAATTTTTAAAAGCGCCGAACTCGCGCTGCTGGCTATCGCGCCGAAGATTCATAAACCTTTGCGCAAAGCGTATGACGCAATTGGAAAGCCGCTGGCGCGTAAAATTCAAAATCCGTTTTTAGCGGATATTGCTTATCTGTCGTTGAAGCCATTCGAGCGGATTGCCGAATCTGCTTTGCGGTTTATAATCGGTAATATTCCGTTCGAGTCCATCTATATTTACGCAAAATAATCAGAAAGGAATCCTCACATGGCAGAAGATAAAAAACCCGAAGAGAAGCCTGCCCTGAGCAGGGTCGAAGGGAAAGAAGTCAAAGCCGTAGACAATCTTGTCACCTCGAAACATTCCGTCAAGATCGGCGGCAAGACCATCAAGTACACCGTCACAACGGGGACGATGGTGATGAAAGAGGAAACAGCCGACCGTGAGAAAGAAGCGGAGGGCGAGAAGCCCCGCGCGCAGGTCTTCTTCATCGCCTACACCAAGGATGGAGTCGGCGACACGGCGAAGCGTCCGCTCACGTTTTCGTTCAACGGCGGACCAGGCTCATCGTCGGTGTGGCTGCATCTCGGCGTGTTGGGTCCGCGCCGCGTGTTGTTGAAGGACGATGGCGATCTGCCGAAACCGCCGTACCAATTGAAGGACAATGAGTATTCGATCCTCGATGAGACCGATCTCGTTTTCATTGATCCGATGAACACGGGCTACACGCGCCCTGTCGAAGGCGTTGCGCCGAAGCAATGGCATGGATTCAAAAAGGATATTGAACTGGTCGGCGATTTTATCCGCTTGTACACCACGCGCTACAACCGCTGGCTCTCACCGAAATTTTTGATCGGCGAGTCGTACGGAACCACGCGCGCATCTGGTCTTTCGGGATATTTGCAAGAACGACATGGCATGTACTTGAACGGACTCATGCTCATCTCAGTCGTGTTGGATTTCACCACGATTGATTTCAACTTGAACAATGACCTGCCGTTCACCATGTTCCTGCCAGGCTACACCGCCACCGCGTGGTATCACGATGTTCTCAAACCGCATCGTCCGTTACAGGATTGGTTGAAAGAAGCCGAAGAGTTCGCGCTCGGCGAGTATGCACAAGCATTGCTCAAAGGCGATTCGCTGACCAAAGAAGAACGCGCCGAGATCGTGAAGCGTCTTTCATATTTCACGGGCATCTCGGAACAATTTATCGAACGCTCGAATCTGCGCATCAACGACCAGCATTATTTCAAAGAACTCTTGCGCGAGCGCGGACTCACCGTCGGTCGGCTCGATTCGCGTTTGATCGGGCGCGACAGGCTCGGCGTCACCGAACATGCCGAGTACGATCCGTTGCTCACGAACATCATGGGTCCCTACACCGCCGCGTTTTACGATTACATCCGCCGCGAGTTGAAATTTGAATCCGATCTGCCGTACGAAATTTTGAGCGGCTTCGTGCATCCGTGGTCGTACAAAGAATTTGAGAACGCCTATGTCAACGTCGGCGAAACGTTGCGCTCCGCGATGACGTACAACCCGTATCTCAAAGTCTACGTGGCGAACGGATATTACGACCTCGGCACGCCCTACTTCGCAACCGAATACACGTTCAATCATCTCGGTCTCGATGAGTCACTGCGCGGCAATGTGACGATGGGCTACTACGAAGCGGGTCACATGATGTACGTTCACATCCCCTCGCTCAAGCAGATGAAAAAAGATTTGGCGGCATTCATCAAGGGCTCCGCATAAATGAATCTCGACGACCTCGAACGCTTCAAGCAACTCGACACCCTCAACATGCTCGGCGAGATTGACAACCTCCCCGACCAACTCGCCTTTGCGTATCAACTCGGCATGAAGCATGCTATGCCTGACTGGAAAAATTTTCGACAGGTTGTCATCGCAGGCATGGGCGGATCCGCCATCGGCGCGGACTTGCTCGCCTCATACTGCGCTTATCTCGCCCCTCTGCCTGTTTCAGTCCATCGAGATTACTCACTCCCCTTCTTCGCCCGCGGTGAGGAGACTCTCGTCATTTGTTCTTCGCACTCAGGCAACACGGAGGAGACTCTCGACGCG
Source organism: Anaerolineaceae bacterium (assembly GCA_022181005.1). Classification (GTDB taxonomy): domain Bacteria; phylum Chloroflexota; class Anaerolineae; order Anaerolineales; family Villigracilaceae; genus Defluviilinea. The sequence continues at coordinate 5,788 of BQMV01000377.1, forward strand.
TTCGAGTCAGCCCGAAAAGTGGAATGTCGAATCGCTGTGGTTTGCACAGGCGGCGAACTTGCGAAACGCGCGAAAGAAAATAACATCCCGA
>BQMV01000378.1 GCA_022181005.1 Anaerolineaceae bacterium
TTCAGCTACTAGCGCTACTGTGCTTCACCAATGCTTGTTACGTCATCACATTAACCTTCTTTTTTTTTTTTCATGATACGGCGACCACCGAGATCTACACTCTTTCCCTACACGACGCTCTTCCGATCTAGAAACAGACCGCTCGTACCTTGAAGCATTGATCAGCAAAGGTGAGGCAAAAGCCAAGGTGTACCGTCGCGCACTCAGCTTGTTGGAACTAGATCACGGCAAGACGTATACAGAGGTAAGTGAAATCATCCAAGTGAGCATCATGACCCTTTCGGGGTGGGCTGCCGGTTACGCTGAAAATGGGCTGCAGGTACTTGCAGATAAGCCACGTTCAGGGCGACCAGTAGAAATTGATGGCAAACAACGGGCAAAGATCACTGCCTTGGCATGCAGTACACCGCCCGAAGGCTATGGACAATGGAGTTTGCGGTTGTTAGCCGAGCAAGTAGTCGAATTGGGCTATTGTGAGCACATTTCGCACACGGAGGTGGCAGACATCTTGAAAAAAACGAATTGAAACCGCATCTTCGGCAAACGTGGTGTCTGGGCACGCTTGATAGCCGCTTTTTGGCGCGGATGGAGCGGATCCTGGACTTGTATGCCTTGCCCTACGACCCGTTATACCCTGTAGTTTGCTACGATGAACGCCCGTGTTTTCTGATTGGCGACCAAATCGAACCACTGGCTCTCCAAAGTGGACGGGTTCGCAAAGAGCATTACGCCTATGAAAAACTCGGTTCGTGTTCCTTACTGGCTGGCATTGAGCCACTCACAGGGAACCGTTTGGCACAGGTTCACTCACAGCGCACCAAACACGAATACACTCTCTTTTGCCAGTCCTTAGCAACACAGTATCCAAATGCCCTCAAAATCCGATTGGTACAAGATACCCTAAACACTCATGACATCAGCGCTTTTTATGAAAACTTGCCAGCCGATGAGGCTTTGGCTCTGGCAAACCGTTTTGAGTTCTATTACACACCCAAGTCTGCCAGTTGGTTAAACATGATCGAGATCGAATTCTCAGCGCTATCACGCGCTTGTCTGCATCGACGAATTCCAACTATGCAACAATTGGAGCGTGAGGTCCTGGCATTGGTCAAAGAGCGTCACAATAAACAAATTAAAATCAATTGGCAATTCTCTGTTCAATCCGCTCGTGCCAAACTCAATTCACATTATGTAAAGGTTCAGAATGATAACCAGAAATTCTCAACTTCTTAATTTACACTGTATTAAAGAATGTAAAATAAAAAATATCGAAAAACCTAATTACTTTAAAAACGATTTTTAAGTACAGGCGCTTGAAGCGACCTTGAAACCAAGTGAGAACCTTGGCATTCGCTGATACAAAACGAGAAATTAGCATCCTGATATTATCGAGTGTAAGAATAATCTCTATATTTTGAACAGGATTCTACTACCAAGTTATAATAAATGGGATTTATCATGCCCTGTAATTGCTGTGAAATCGAAAACAACACCTTCACTGAGGTGGAAGCCAAAGCGAATCTCAGAGACTACCGCCGCCGTGGTCCCGCCAAACAGACCCGATTAATCCTCGCCGCCGTCCGTTCGTTGGGGTTGAAAGATGCCGCGCTGTTGGACATCGGCGGGGGGATCGGGACGATTCACCACGAGTTGCTCAACGATGTGGCGCGAGAGGCTACGCATGTGGACGCGTCATCGGCGTACCTCAAGGTTGCCACGGAGGAGGCAAAGCGGCTGGGGCATGAGGCGCAGGTGAAATTCATCCATGCCGATTTTACGGACGTGGCGGATGAACTTCCGCAGGTGGATGTAGTCACGCTGGATCGAGTCGTGTGTTGTTACCCGAACTTTCGCGAGTTGTTGAAAGCGGCATCGTCGAAGAGTCGTAAAGCGATCGCTCTCACCTATCCGCGCGAGACGTGGTATGTGCGGATTGGCTTGAAGGCGATCAATTTCTTTCAATGGCTGCGAAATAATCCTTTTCGTGTGTTTTTACATTCTGTGAATGAAATGGAAGCGTTGTTAAATGCCGAGGGATTGGAAAAAGTTTCGGTCAAACAATTGCTTATATGGGAGATGGCTCTGTACCGACGGTGACGCATCGCCGATTCTATGATAGCGCTTCCTAAACGCTCTTGGTATAATCTTTCATTATGAAATATCATATTTGGACTGAAGGCTGCCAGATGAACGTCGCCGACTCGCAGCGCGTTGGCTCGTCATTGGAGCATCTTGGCTACACTTTTACGGAGACCATCGAGGAAGCGGACGTCATCGTCCTCAATACATGCGCTGTACGGCAGTCGGCGGAAGATAAGGCGATCGGGCGGCTCTCCAGCCTGCTGCCGTTGAAGCGGCAGAATCCCAATCTGGTGATTAACTTCATGGGGTGCCTTGTGGGCGTGCGCGGTGCGGAGAGATTGCGCAAGAAATATCCATATGTAGATGTCTTCTCGCCTCCCTCCGACCCCGGACCCCTCGTTTCCTTTTTGAGTCAAGGCGAGATCCGCTCGCTGGAAGATTCCGAAACGACGCGGCGCTTCCTGATGATGGACGACGAATTAATCCTGCCGCAACACGAACGCGGGCAACTTGTCAGCGCGTATGTGCCGGTCGTCTATGGATGCTCGCATGCGTGTACGTTTTGTATCATTCCGTTCCGCCGCGGAATTGAACGCAGCCGCCACGTCGGCGATATTGTCGCTGAGGTTCGTTCGCTTGCCGCGCAAGGCGTGAAGGAGATTACCCTGCTCGGTCAAATCGTTGACCGTTATGGGAAAGACGTTCCCAACGGACCGAACCTCGCGCAGTTGCTTCGTATCGTTCACGAGATCGAAGGCGTCGAGCGAATTCGCTTCCTCACATCGCATCCCAATTATTTCACCGAAGAACTGATAGACGCGATCGCCGAACTTCCCAAAGTGATGCCGCACATTGAGGTTCCGATTCAGGCGGGCGATGATGAAGTGTTGGCGAATATGAAACGCGGATACACCCAGCAAGAATACCGCGATCTCATCGAAACGATTCGCAACAAAATTCCAGACTGTTCCATCGCGACAGACATCATTGTTGGATTCCCCGGCGAGACCGAGGAGCAATTCATGGAAACGTACCGCGTCCTTTCGGACCTGCGACTCGACGTGGCTCATCTGGCGCGTTATTCTTCTCGCGAGGGGACTGTCGCCACGCGCCGCATGGTAGACGATGTTCCCGAAGAAGAAAAACTGCGCCGCCTGCATCTGCTCGACGATTTGCAGGAACAGATCGTTGGCGAGATCAACAAGAAATATCTCGGTCAAACCGTAGATGTGTTGTTCGAAGAGCAAGTGAAGAATCGCTGGAAGGGACGAACTCCGACGAACAAACTTGTCTTCGTCGAATCGGAAGAGAATTTGATGGGAAAAATTCTTTCCGTCACTGTCACATGGACGGGACCGTGGTCTATGCAGGCGAATCTCGTTGGGGCGCGTTCGCAAAAACAAATCGAATTGATAACTGTGTAAGAATGAATAAGGCGAGGTTAATCTCGCCTTATTGTTTGGGAGTATGCGCTTATATCGCCAGCCTTTTGAACTGACTCATATACAATTTGTAGAAGAAACCTCTTGCTTCGAGCAATTGCTGGTGCGTTCCCTGCTCGACGATCTCGCCATTGTTGATGACGATCACATTATCCGCATCTTTGATCGTGGAGAGACGATGCGCGATGACGAAACTTGTCCGCCCTTCCATCAAGCGCAGCAGAGATTTTTGAATGCGCGCCTCGGTGCGTGTGTCCACGCTTGAGGTGGCTTCGTCGAGGATGAGGATGCTTGGGTCGGCGAGAATAGCGCGGGCGATGGAGAGCAGTTGGCGCTGTCCCTGGCTGAGGTTGGAGGCGCGTTCGGAGAGTTTGGTCTGATAGCCTTGAGGAAGCTGCAGGATGAAGTGGTCGGCGTCTGCGAGTTTGGCGGCTTGGATACACTCTTCGTCGGTGGCGTCGAGGCGTCCATAGCGGATATTTTCCATCACGGTGTCTGCGAAAAGGAACGTATCCTGCAAAACAATGCCGAGGTTCTTCCGCAGGTCGTCTTTGGAAACATCGCGAATATCTCTTCCGTCAATTGAGATCGAGCCTGAACTAATTTCGTAGAAACGAGTCAATAAATTGATGATGGTCGTCTTCCCTGCGCCTGTGGGACCGACCAACGCGATGGTTTGTCCCGCTTTTGCCTGAAGAGTCATATTCTTGATAATGGGCGTATCAGGCAGGTAGCCGAAAGCGACGTCGCTGAAGCGAACATCGCCGCGGACCGGGGCAGGCAGGGGCGAGTCGGAAGCGTTGTCCACTTCCGCGTCTGTGTCAATAATCTCGAAGACGCGCTCCGCTCCAGCCAGCGCCGCTTGAATTGAGTTGTACATGTTGGCAAGCTGGCGCAGCGGATTCAGAAATCCCTGGGCGTAGCCGATGAAGGTCGCGATCATGCCGATGGTGGCGAGATCTTTGAGCGCAAGATAGCCGCCGAGGCTGACAAGTACGATGATAAAGAAATTTCCGAGCGCCCACGTCAGCGGCATGAGCATGAGAGCATATGTGTTGGCATACACGCCCGCCTTATACACTTTCTCGTTACTCGCGCGAAAACGCTCGACGGCGGTCTCGCTGCGGCGAAACGCCTTGACCACACGCTGAGCGCTGATCGACTCTTCCATCACCGCGTTAATTTCGCCGAGTTCCCTCTGAAGATCGCGGAATCCTTTGCGGGTATATCTTGCGATGAAGTTGGCGAACCAAAACATGATCGGCACAACGATGAGCGTGGAAACGGCGAGATAGGGATTGAGCGCGAACATGGCGAAGACGATGCCGACGAGCGACAACACGCTGGCAATGAGCGAGACCACGTTTTGCGACACGGCTTGATTGATGGCGTCAATATCGTTGGTGAGGCGACTCATCAATTCGCCCGCGCCATGCGCGTCGAAGAAGGCGATGGAAAGTTTTTGCAGGCGCTCAAAGAGGTCGCGACGAAGCGAGCGCAGGGCGTCTTGCGAAATATGCGCCATTGTCCACGCGGATGCGGCTTGCAAACTGTTGTCGAAGATATAGGCGATCAATAAAGTAATGGCGAGCGGAGCCAGCCCGTTTATTTTTTTGGTCGAGATGTATTCATCAATGGCGCGACCGATCAGGTATGGCTCAAGCAAGCCGAAGAGGATGTACGCCAGAACCATCACAAGCACGAATGCGAGGATCCATTTATAAGGACTGAGATACAACGCCAGTCGCGTGAGCGCGCGGCGCGAGTCTTGGGCTTTTTCGATCTTGCCTGGGCGCATTCCGCCGCGCCCCATCATGCCGCGCACGTCGGCCTGGGTTTGCCGGTCTTTTGAAGTTTCGTCGCTCATACCGCCTCCAACTTCGCGCCCTCGCCGAGTTGCGACGCATAAATTTCCCGATATACCTCGCTCGTTTGCATCAATTCGTTGTGCGCCCCTTGCGCCACAATTTGTCCGTCGTCGATCACGATGATTTTGTCGGCGCGCAATACCGTGCTGATGCGCTGCGCCACCACAAAACTTGTGCTGTCTTGCGCCCAATCCTTCATTGCATTTTGGATCTTCGTTTCGGTTTCTACATCCACTGAACTTGTGCTGTCATCAGATCGGAAGAGCACACGTCTGAACTCCAGTCACGTGGCCTTATCTCGTATGCCGT
>BQMV01000379.1 GCA_022181005.1 Anaerolineaceae bacterium
TCATGGGGGCTGACGTGATGACGCTGATGGCTTTGCCGCGTCGCTGGGCTTTGACGGGGTCAAGGTTCGTCGTGCCGCGCGTATTCGTCGAAGAATGGATGCGGATGCGGCTCTCGAATTCGTCATATGCCAGTTTGTAAAACGTTGGAACGAAATCGAGTTGCGAGTCGTTGGCGTAGGTGAGGTAAAACTCGTCCTGGCTGAACGGCATCATCCCAGGCAGGGCAACCATCGGATGCGGATGCCCGCCCTTCTCCATGATCTGAATAAACAACTCGCGCACAAGCGGCTCGGCGGCGGTCGTCGCTTCGATCAATACGCGGTCGCCTGGCACGATGCGCGCGGAATGTTCCACTAAAACTTTAGCAAATTTCTGAACTCGTGAATCAGCCACAGCAATTCTCCTGTGCTCGTATTCATGTCAATCTGAGCGATAGCGAAGAATCTTAGAGACTCTTCGCTATCGCTCAGATTGACATGGTTAGTTAAGCAAATTATAACACTCGCTCATCGGGTATACTTTCTCTGCAACGAATTCTCAATCGTGAATCCAAAATCGTAAATCCAAAATCGTCAATCGTAAATCGAAATGAAACAACTCCTCCAAAACATCAAAACAGGCAAAGCCACCATCGAAGACGTGCCGATGCCGATTCCGCGCGAAGGGCAGGCGCTCGTCCAAGTGGCAACCAGCCTCGTGTCCGCGGGAACCGAGCGCATGGTCGTCGAGTTTGCCGAAAAGAGTCTCGTCGGCAAAGCGCGTTCGCGTCCCGATCTCGTCAAGCAAGTCCTCGACAAAGCGCGGCGCGAAGGCGTGGTCAACACGATGCAAGCCGCGTTCAATCGCCTCGACCAGCCGATGGCGCTCGGCTATTCGTCTGCTGGAACGATTGTCGCGCTCGGAAAAAATATGCGCGGCTTCAAAGTTGGTCAGCGCGTGGCGTGTGCGGGTGGCGGATACGCCGTCCATGCCGAATACAATGTTGTGCCGCGCAATCTGTTAACGCCTCTTCCAAAAAATGTTGATTTTGAATCTGCCGCGTTCACCACGCTCGGCGCGATTGCCCTGCACGGATTTCGCCTCGCGGAGCCGCAACTCGGCGAGAACGTCGCGGTGATCGGTTTGGGTCTGCTGGGATTGTTGACGATTCAAATTGCATCCGCCGCTGGATGTAATGTCTTGGGCATTGACCTCGACCCCAAGCGGATAGCCCTCGCTTCTTCTCTCGGACTTGAGGCTGTCTCGCGCCAACAAGCCGACTCTACCTCCCAGCCTTTTACCGCCAACCGCGGCTTCGACGTTGTCCTCATCTGCGCCGACACTCCCTCCAATGATCCCGTTGAATTAGCAGGTATCATCGCGCGTGATCGCGCGCGCGTCGTTGCGACCGGCGCGGTTGGCTTGACTCTTCCTAGAAAAATTTACTACGAAAAAGAACTCTCCTTCATCAACTCGCGTTCGTACGGACCTGGTCGCTACGACTCGAATTACGAGGAAAACGGACATGACTATCCCCTCGGCTACATCCGCTGGACAGAGGGTCGCAACTTTGAAGCAGTCGTTGACTTGATGCAAAGTGGAAAGTTGAAAGTGAAACCGCTCATCACACATCGCTTCCCCATCGAAAAAGCGACACAGGCGTATGAGGTGATCACGGGGAAGAAGAAAGAGTCATTTCTTGGGGTTTTGCTCACTTACCCCGAACGAAAGATGAAAGAGGAAAGAAAGCTTGCCTTTCCGTCAATCGTAAATCGAAAATCGTCAATCGTAAATCTAGGAGTTCTCGGTGCAGGTCTCTTCGCCAACTCCGTCCTGCTCCCCTCCATCAAAAAAGTGGACGGCATCCAACTCATCGGCATCGCCTCCTCAGGCGGACTCCATGCCCAACATGCTGGCAAAAAGTTTGGATTCAAATATGCTACTTCGAGTGAAGATGAAATCATCAACGATCCCAGTATCAACACGGTCGCCATCCTCACGCGCCATGATTCACATGCGGAATTAGTTGTCAAAGCTTTGAAAGCAGGGAAGCACGTCTTTGTAGAAAAACCGTTGGCTATTAATAGCGAACAGTTATCAGTCATTAGTAAACAGTTGAAGAAGACTGATAACTGTTTACTGCTCACTGGTTTCAACCGAAGATTCGCTCCTCTCGCACAAAATCTCCAGTCTCTAGTCTCTAATCTCCAATCTCCCCTCCACGCCCACTACTGTATCAACGCAGGTTACCTCCCTCCCACGCACTGGACTCAAGACCCCAACATCGGCGGCGGACGAATTATCGGCGAAGCTTGTCACTTCGTGGACTTCATTACCTTCCTCGTTGGCGTGGCTCCTGTCTCTGTGACCGCACATGCCTTGCCCAATGAAGGCAAGTACAGCGAAGATAACGTCTCGATGACTTTCACTTTCCCCGATGGCTCAATTGGGGTTGTGGATTATCTTGCCAATGGTGATAAATCCTTCCCGAAAGAACGCGTGGAAGTTTTTTGTGGCGGCATGGTTGCGGTGTTAGATGATTTTGTGTCGTTACAAGTGACGAAGGATGGAAAGATGAAACAAGAACGCGGCGCGCAAGATAAAGGTTGGGTGAATGAGTGGAAAGCGTTTGTGAAATCGATTCGCGAGGGAGGCGAACCGCCGATTCCATATGAGCAATTGATTGGCGTGACCAAGTCCACGTTTGCGGCGGTGGAGTCGCTCAGATCAAATAAACGAATCGAAATCTAATTTATGCGAACTCGCGCAGGGATCGTCCTCATCGAAGATAACAAGGTGGCGCTGATCGAACGTCATCGCGCAGGGTTGGATTATTTCGTCTTCCCGGGCGGCGGCGTGGACGACAGTGAAACGCCCGAGCAGGCAGCTATTCGTGAGACGATGGAAGAACTCGGCATTGAGGTCGTTATCCGGCGAAAAGTGGCTGAGCTTCGCTTCGCAGCGGGAAATCACTTTTATTTTTCCGTAGAACGCGTGGGAGGCGAATTTGGCTCCGGCAGAGGCGAGGAATATTCGGCTGACCCGAATGATCCAACAGAAGGAATCTATATCCCGATTTGGATGCCCATCGCTGAGTTATCGCAACATGAGAATATTTATCCGACTGAAATGGTAGAGATCGTATTAAATATGCTGCCTAAACGTCAAACGCCCACTCACCGGAGCGCATGACGGGTTCGCGCTCGCCGTTTTGTGTAATTCCATCAATGTCCATATGCGGCGAGCCGATCATGAAATCCACATGGTTGAGGCTGAGGTTGCCTCCAGCGGCGATGAACTCCTCGTCGGTCAACTCGGCTCCGCCGGTGAGGGTGAAGCGGTAGGCGCGTCCGATGGCGATGTGACAGGAGGCGTTCTCGTCGAAGAGCGTGTTGTAGAAAAGATGATCGCGTTTGCCGATGGGCGAGGTCGCGTTGACCAGCGCCACTTCGCCGAGCCGCGTCGAGCCTTCGTCGGTGTCCACGATTTTTTGCAGAATGGCTTCGTTCTTCTTTGCGTTCACTTTGACGATGCGTCCATTTTCGAATGTCACGCTGAAATCTTCGATGAGCGAACCGCCATAACTGAGCGGGAACGTCGCGGCGACGGTCCCTTCGGCGCGATGACGATCGGGCAGGGTGAAAATTTCCTCGGTGGGCATGTTGGCGGTGAAGATCACGCCGTTCTCCGCCATAGACTGCGCGCCGCCCCAAATATGCCCGTGCGGCAGACCAAGGGTGAAATCGGTGCCGGGACCTTTATAATACAACGCTGAATATTTCTTTGCCTGCATGTATTTAGCGCGAACCTTTAGATTTGCGATATGTCCTTCCCATGCCGCAATTGGATCCGGCAAGGTCGCGCGCGTGGTTTCAAAAATGGCTTGCCACAATTTCGCTTCTGCTTCCTCCTGTTCGAGGTCGGGGAAGACTTTCTTCGCCCACGACGGGCTGGATGAAGCGACCACGCACCAGTTGATCGCATTGCGGCTGACTTGAGCGCCGATCGGGCTGTATTGCGTTAAATGCGCTCTCTGCATTGCCGCGATGCGCTCGGCGTCTAAGCCGTCGAACGCGTCTGGGTCGTTGGCATAGACAGAAAGAAGCGCGTCGCCGTTTTGGATCATATCCATAACGGCTTGGATGTGGAATTTCGGATATTCATTGAACGAATCGGCGGGCGCATGTTGCAAGCGGAGGCGGAGCATCTCTTCGTCGCCCCATATAACTTCTACGTATTTTGCGCCGGCGGCATAGGCGGCTTTTGTCACTGCGTAGATAAATTCACGCCCGGCGGGCGGCACTCCGCGCGAAGCGCCGTTATTAATAATGAGCCGTTGCCCTTTGCGTAAGTTCAACCCGACGCGCACGACTGCTTCCGCGTATTTTGCAAGCAATTCTTGATGTTGTTCTTTAGCGATCATAATTCTCTTCTCTGCCGATTTTTTTCGAGTATAGCATGAACCTGTTGCAGCGGGTTGGTGTTATACATACGCAAATATAATATTCCCCTCAGGAGATGTCATGCTCGCCATCGAACAAGTAGATACAACCAATAAGCGGCAGGTCAAACGTTTTGTAGAGTTTTACTACGACCTCTACCGCGATTGTAAACAGTGGGTGCCGCCTCTTTTCCTCGATGCCTACCTGCCTCTCAATCGCAAGAAGCATCCCTTCTTTAGCCACTCCGAAGCGGATTTCTTCCTCGCCGTCCGCGATGGCGAAGTGGTGGGACGCATCTGCGCGGCGAACAACAAACCGTTCAACGACTATCACAAGACGAAGAAAGCGCACTTCTACGCGTTCGATTCAATCAACGACCTTGAGGTTGCGCGCGCCCTCTTCGACTCAGTCTGCGCCTGGGCGAAAGAGCGCGGACTCGACACATTGATCGGTCCGAAGGGACTCTCTCCGTTCGACGGGTATGGGATTCAGGTGCAAGGTTTTGAATATCGCCAGATGATGACGATGATGAATTACAACTATGCTTATTATCCTAGATTGATGGAAATGCTCGGCTTCGAGAAGGAAGTGGACTTTGTCTCGTGCTATCTCCCTGCAGAATCGTTCCGAATTCCTGAGCGCGTTGAAAGTATCGCTAAACGCGTGATCGAGCGCGGCGTGTTGAAAGTCAAACAGTTCAAGAGCAAACGCGAATTGATTAAATGGGCGCCGCGCATCGGCGAAGCGTACAACAGGGCGTTTATCCATAACTGGGAGTATTATCCGTTCTCGCCCGGCGACATCCAATACGCGGTGGATAATATTTTTCTTGTGGCAGACCCGCGCCTCATCAAGGTTATCATGGCTGACGAGGAGATCGTCGGATTCCTGTTCGCTTTCCCGGATGTATCTGCCGCGCTGCAACGCGCCAAAGGGCGCCTCTTCCCGTTCGGCATTGTTGATATGTTGTTCGAGATGAAGCGCACTAAAACGATCTCAGGCAACGGCATGGGCATTTTGCCCAAATATCAAGGACGAGGCGGCAATGCTTTGTTGTATTATGAAATGGGAAAAACAGTTTTGGGCTTCAATCAGTTCGAGAATGTCGAAATGACGCAGGTCGCTGAGACTACCGAACAAATGCGCGCCGACTTGAAGAATTTGAACGGCGTGGAATATAAAAATCACCGCGTGTACCGAAAGAGCGTTTAACTAACCTATCTGTAACTTTGAGATCGGAAGAGCACACGTCTGAACTCCAGTCACGTGGCC
>BQMV01000380.1 GCA_022181005.1 Anaerolineaceae bacterium
AGAGTAGAGAGTGGGGATTGGGGGTTGGAGACTGGGGGAGAATTGAGAGAATTAGAGAGTTGATTGGGGGGGTTAGGGGTGATTCCACTCTTTTGCGAATTTTAGAATACGCGGGCGGATGTACCAGGCAAAGGGGTCGGCTATGGGGCGGCGATCTTTGATGAGTTGCATTGCTTCTTGCGGGGCGTACCCTTGCGCGATGAGGATGCACGCGCCCATCGCGGGTCCGCGGTGACGACCGTAGGCGCAGTGAGCGTACACTTTGCCCTCGCGTTGCATCGTTTCGAGGGCAGTTTGCGCGCCGCGCATCAAATTGTGGATGGGAATTGGAAACAAGGGGCTGTCGATGGAACGGAGCCAGAGAGTGTCGATCGGTTGATGGTGGGCATCGAGCGAGGGTCCGAGGGTGAAGCGCATGTTGATGATGAGTCGAACGCCGAGGTCGCGCAGATGATCATAGTCGCGTTGGAATGGCATGTTGCCGACAAACAGGTTGTCGGTGATTTGAGAGATATTCATGCAGGGAATGGTATCACAGGATGGGAAGTGATCTACCGTATTATTACAAGGGGAGGAGGCGGAGAGGAGGCTTGAAAGGATGAAGGATGAAAACCGTCCACGAATATTTCACGAATGCACGAATCCCCATTTGTGTATTCGTGGTTCATTCGTGGATGGTTGTGGCGTATGAGGAGGCAGAACAATTTCTTGAAAACCTAAAGTAGCAAATGTCGTTGCGAGGAGGACGTAGTCCGACGAAGCAATCTCCTCGTGCCAGAAGTGTGTTTGTTATCAGGAGATTGCTTCGCCTATCGGCTCGCAACGACATTTTGATTTTATGGAGGGTTTTATGCTAAACTCACCACATGGAAACTCTCTCCTCCTCCATCAACACCTCCTCAACTGAATTCAAACAAAACTCAGAACACCACCGCGCCCTCGCGAATGAACTGAAGCAACGCCTCGCCAAAGTCCGTGAAGGGGGCGGAGAAAAATACCGCAAGCGACACGAGTCGCAGGGCAAACTCTTCGTCCGTGAGCGGATCGAACGCCTGCTCGACCCCAATTCTCCATTTCTCGAATTCTCCGCGCTCGCCGCGACCGATCTTTACGATAACGAGGGTCCAGGCGCGGGCATCGTCACGGGCATCGGGCGCGTTAGTAACCGCGAAGTGCTCATCGTCGCCAACGACGCGACCGTCAAAGGCGGATCGTACCTCCCGATGACGGTCAAGAAACATCTGCGCGCGCAACAGATCGCCGAAGAGAATCATTTACCCTGCCTGTATCTCGTCGATTCGGGCGGGGCGTTTTTGCCCCTGCAAGACGAAGTCTTCCCCGACGTGAATCATTTCGGTCGCATCTTTTACAATCAGGCGCGCATGTCCGCGAAAAAGATTCCGCAGATCGCGGCAGTGATGGGAAGTTGCACGGCGGGCGGCGCGTACGTCCCTGCGATGAGCGACGAAGCCATCATCGTCAAAGGCACTGGCACGATCTTCCTCGGCGGACCTCCGCTCGTGAAAGCCGCGACGGGCGAGGATGTGAGCGCGGAAGATTTGGGCGGAGCAGACGTCCACACGCGGCGAAGCGGGGTTGCGGATCATTTTGCGGAGGATGACGATCATGCGATTCAAATCCTAAGAGACATCGTTGAGACGTTACCAACGAAAGAGGAAAGAGGAAAGACGTGGCTCTTTCATCTTTCCTCTTTCCCCTCCGAAGAGCCGCTTTATCCAGCAGAAGAACTCTATGGGATTTTGCCCGCCACGTTCCGCGAGACCTACGACGTGCGCGAGATCATCGCCCGCCTCGTAGACGGGAGCAAGTTCCGCGAGTTCAAAGCGCGCTACGGCACGACTCTCGTCTGCGGCTTCGCGCGGATTCACGGATACCCCGTCGGCATCATCGCCAACAACGGAGTCCTGTTCAGCGAGTCCGCGCTCAAAGCGACTCACTTCATCGAGTTGTGCGACCAGCGCGGCATTCCGCTCGTGTTCCTGCAAAATATCACTGGCTTCATGGTGGGACGTGAAGCCGAAGTCGGCGGCATCGCCAAAGACGGCGCGAAAATGGTCCATGCGGTGGCGACGACTCGCGTGCCAAAGTTGACCGTCGTCATCGGCGGCTCGTTCGGCGCGGGCAACTATGCCATGTCAGGTCGCGCTTACGGTTCAAGATTCTTATGGATGTGGCCCAACGCACGCATCTCCGTCATGGGCGGCGAACAAGCCGCGAATGTTCTACTCACCATCAAACAAGACCAACTCGCCCGCGAAAACAAACCTGCTATGTCGCAAGCCGAAGCCGACGAGTTCAAACGTCCCATCTTGGAGAAATATGAATACGAAGGAAATCCATATTATTCAACTGCAAGATTGTGGGATGATGGTGTGATTGATCCTGTAGACACAAGACAAGTTTTGGGACTTGCACTATCGGTTGTATTGAATTCACCTGTGGAAGAAAATAATTTTGGCGTATTTAGAATGTAACTTACCCATGTCGTTGCGAGGAGGAGCGAAGCGACGACGAAGCAATCTCCTCGAAACAAAATTTTGTTTGAAATCAGGAGATTGCTTCGCCACTTCGTGGCTCGCAACGACATAATGACAATGGAGATTCATAATGACATTCGAAAAATTGTCGGGCAGTCCGCATCATTTTCTATCCCAATTAGCAGGCGGCTGGTCGGGTAATTCCAAGTTATGGTTCGAACCCGACAAACTCGCAGGCGAGTCGCCTCTTGTTGGCAACATCCAACTCCTCCTCGATGGGCGCTTTGTATTATTTTTGTACCAATCCTCCATTGACGGCGAGCCGCAACACGGAATGTTCACCTTCGGCTACAACACAACCCTCGACCGTTACGAATGCTCGTGGGTCGACTCCTTCCACAACAACACCGCCATCATGTTCTGCACGGGGAACGCCACCGAAAACGGATTCTCCGTCCTCGGCAGTTATCCCGATCCCGACGGCGGACCCGACTGGGGCTGGCGCACGCAAGTCGAATTGATTGACAACGATCATCTCGTCATCACCGCCTACAACATCCACCCCGAATACGGCGAAGCCAAAGCCACCGAAGCGACGTTGACGCGCATAAAATAATGTTCAAAAAAATTCTCATTGCCAATCGCGGCGAGATCGCCATCCGCATCCTGCGCGCCTGCAAAGAACTCGGCGTCAAAACCGTCGCCGTCTATTCCGACGCGGACAAAAATTCACAGCACGCGCAACTCGCCGACCAAGTGATTCACATCGGCGACTCTTCGCCGAAAGAATCGTATTTGAATGCGGATTCCCTCATCCGTGCCGCGCTCGCCTCCCAAGCGGATGCCATCCACCCAGGCTACGGCTTCCTCTCGGAGAACGCTTCCTTCGCAGGGAGGGTTGCCTCTGCCCATTTGACTTTTATCGGTCCCTCAGCCGATTCGATCCGCGCGATGGGCGACAAAGCCGAGTCGAAGATCCGCATGAAGCGAGCGGGCGTGCCGACCGTCCCAGGCTTCGAGGGACTCGAATCTGAATCCGATTTCAAGAACGCCGCGCACGAGATCGGATATCCCGTTCTCGTCAAAGCCGCGGCGGGCGGAGGGGGGAAAGGCATGAGGGTGGTGAATCAGCCCGAAGAGTTGAAAGAAGCGATTGAGTCCGCGCGCGGCGAAGCGCTGAACGCGTTTGGCGATGAACGCCTGCTCGTCGAAAAATATATCCCGAACGCGCATCACATCGAATTTCAAATCTTCGGCGACCAGCACGGGCATCTCGTCCATTTATTCGAGCGCGAATGTTCGACGCAGAGGCGTTACCAAAAAATCATCGAAGAGACTCCATCGCCACTGCTCACGCCAGAATTGCGGAAACAAATGGGAGAAGCCGCAGTTGCCGCGGCGAAGGCTGTAAATTATTTCAATGCAGGGACAATTGAATTCATCTTCGACCCTAGACCTTCGACTTTCAACCTTCAACCTTTTTACTTTCTAGAAATGAACACAAGACTCCAAGTGGAACACCCCATCACCGAACTCACCACTGGACTCGACCTCGTCCAATGGCAGATACGCGTCGCGGCGGGCGAGCGTTTTCCCTATTCGCAGGAGCAACTCTCCCAGCGCGGACACGCCATCGAGTGCCGCGTCTACGCCGAAGACCCCGCCAATGGATTTTTACCCAGCACAGGAAAACTCTTGCAATACATCGAGCCGCGCGGACCAGGCATCCGCGTGGACTCGGGCTTCCGCGCAGGCGATGAAGTAACGCATTTTTATGATCCGTTGCTAGCGAAGTTAATTGTGTTTGGAGAAACCAGAGAATCAGCCATTCAAAAAATGCAAGCCGCGTTGCGCGACTTCGTTGTGCATGGCGTGACGAGCAATATTGATTTTATGCAGGATGTTTTATCGCACGAAGATTTTGCAAACGGAAAAGTTTCGACAAAGTGGGTTGAAAATAATTTCAATTGGAATTCGCTCTCTGAGCCATCGCTCAACTCCATCATTGCCGCATCTCTTGCCGATCTGGCAATCGTAAATCGTAAATCCGAAATCGTAAATGAAACTGATCTGTACAGCCCGTGGAAGAATTTGAATGGATTCAGAAACTAACGTCATGACGGGAACGTTATTAACTATGAACGCCGTTTCCCTTGCCGACGGCGCAAAGCGTTGGCTGGAGAATCCCAGCAAACATAGAATCTTACACATATTCGACGATGCATGTAATTTGGTCAACGCAGATCGGGACGTCCTTTCCATCGTCAACCCAGAGATCGGAAACGGACCGTTCAATCTGGTTCTTGAGGAATCCTTTCAGTTCTCAAACCATCTCAATCTTGACGATAATATTTTAGTAAACGGCAGTCGTCTTACAATTGGAAACCTGACGATCTCGTATAGCAACGCACAGAGGTGGAATCCTGTCTTCCATTGGAAAGCGCTTCGCAGTCGTAAAGAAGAGATAATCGCCCGTTTAAAACTATTGCCGTTTGACAGCGAAAATGAGATGTTGCTTCGACTCTCTCGTTCCCTATCTCACGCGATTGTTCATGCAGACCTCCCTTCCGCGCGAGACAGCGCTTTAAAACTAGCCGGATTGGGGATTGGTCTCACTCCCGCCGGCGACGATATTCTAATGGGTGCGATGCATGCGACATGGATCGTCCATCCGCAAATCACGGCGGAAAGCATAACGCAAGAAATGGCGCGCGCCGCCGCGCCATTAACAACGTCGCTCTCGGGCGCGTGGTTAATGGCGGCAGCGCGGGGCGAAGCGGGCTCAGTATGGCATGCGTTGTTCGACGCTTTCATTCACGACGAGAACATCTATGCGCCGCTAAGTAAAATATTGTCTGTCGGCGAAACCTCTGGATCAGACGCGCTGACGGGATTTCTCAGCGTATTTTCAACGCTTTAAGAAAAAACCTCGGAGTTTTTAAAAACTCCGAGGTCGTTTGCTATCTTATTAACTCAAATCATATCCTTCCGGCAGCCAACAACATAATACCAGCTCTCTTGCAGCCTTGACCTCGTTCATTCTGCCAAAGCGCGTCGTATGCGGCGCAGATTTGACGACCTCAGATCGGAAGAGCGTCGTGTAGGGAAAGAGTGTAGTACTCTGTGGGCCGCGTACCATCAAAAAAAAACATCACGTTACACATACTAACAATGCTAATC
>BQMV01000381.1 GCA_022181005.1 Anaerolineaceae bacterium
AATCGGAGCGCCCGGCGTGACGACGATCCGCATCACCGGGGCGGGAGTTGACGTTGGCGTTGGGGTCAAGACCTCAGATGTTTGCGTCGCTGTCGGCGCGGCGCAGGAAGTCAAGAGAATCATTGCAAGGAATATGAAGGTTAATTTGTATCGCATGTTGTTTCTTCTTTCTTTGCTCTCTTTTATTCTGATTTACGAATTACCAATTACGCCTTAAAATCCCTCGCATGGACATCGAATCTTCTTACAACAAAGCCCTCGATTATCTCTACTCGTTCGTGGATTATAGCCTGAAATATTCGTCCGAACTTGCCAAGGCGGAGTTCAACCTTGACCGCATGTTCGCGTTGATGGAAGAGTTGGGCAATCCGCGGAGCAAGTATCCCATCATCCACGTGGCAGGGACGAAGGGGAAGGGATCGGTGTGCGCGTTGTGCGCATCCGCGTTGAGGGTGGCGGGATATAAGGTTGGGTTGTACACGTCTCCGCATTTGCTGGATTTCTGCGAGCGGATTCAAATCAATGGCGAGCCAATCTCCCATGGGCTGTTGGTTGAGTTGGTGGAGGAGATCAAACCAGCGGTTGCAAGAATTCCGAAATTGACGACGTTTGAAATTACAACCGCGCTTGGGTTTCTCGCGTTCGCAAAGCAGGGATGCGACGCGGCGGTGATCGAGGTCGGCTTGGGCGGGCGGCTCGACGCGACGAACATTGTCATGCCGAAGGTTTCGGTGATCACGTCGCTGTCTTACGATCACATGGCTGTGCTGGGAGATACGCTGGCAAAGATCGCGGAGGAGAAGGCGGGCATCATCAAGCGTGGCGTGCCTGTCGTTTCCTCTTCTCAAAAGGATGAAGCCCTCGAAGTTTTGGAGCGCGTAGCCAAACTGGAGGATTCAAGTTTTACTTTGGTTGGGAAAGATATAAAGTTTGAATCTCTTTCATCATCTTTGGATGGACAATCACTACGCATCGTTGACGACCTTCGACTTTCAACCTTCAACCTTCAATTGCCTTTACTCGGCTCCCACCAACTCGAAAACGCGGCGACCGCGTATGCCGCGCTCAAAGTCAGCGGGCTGGAAATTTCAGACGAGGCGATTCAAAAAGGATTCGCGCAAGTGAAATGGCGGGCGCGGTTTGAAATTGCAAGAAGAGAACCGCCTGTGATTTTTGATTCGGCGCACAACGAAGATTCGTTCGTGAAGTTGCGCGAGACGCTCGAAACATATTTTCCAGACAAGAAAGCCTATCTCATCTTCGGCGCGTCGGAGGATAAGAACATCCCTGGTATGTTCGCCGCGCTGAAACCGAAGATTCAGCGACTCATCGTCACGCGCGCCGACCATCCGCGGGCGCTGGAGGAGGGGAGAATCGTCGAGTTGGCGAGGCAGGCTGAAATTGAGTCCGAAGCGGTGAGTCCCGTCCAGTCTGCGTTGGCGCGGGCGTTGGAGTTATCCGCAAAAGATGGTAGCATTGTGTTATCCGCTGGGAGCATGTTTGTCACGGCGGAAGTTATGAAAGCATGGAATAATTTGATGTCATTGCGAGGAGGGCGTCAGCCCGACGAAGCAATCTCCTCGTAACAAGAGTACGCCTGATAACAGGAGATTGCTTCGGGCTATCGCCCTCGCAACGACATGAGGCAATGATGAGTCACCCAAAAGATTGGACCGAAGAAGAAAATTTTGACCTAACCCTCTCTCAGCGCACGGAGGAGTTGTATCGCATTGCGAATCGCGAGGCGGATGCTGATGGCATGATCGAAGCCGCGGTGTTGCCGTTGCGCGATCTCGTCGTGTTCCCGCGCATGGTCTCGCCGATTTTTATCGGACGCGAATCGTCGTTGCTCGCGGTGGAGGAGGCGCAGCGCAAAGGGCAGACCGTGATCGGGCTGACGCAACGCGATGCGGACATTGACAACCCCAGCGTCGAAGATTTTCTGCCCGTCGGCGTGGAGATGGCGGTGGGGCGTTTGCTCGCCATGCCAGACGGCTCGCACTCCGCGCTTGTGCAGGGACGCCGCCGTGTGGAAGTTGTGGAGTTCGTGCGCAGTGTGCCGTATTTGAAAGTGCGAGCCCGCGTCATTTCGGAACCTCAAACTGCCGACCGCCAAACGAGCGCGCTCATGCGTTCGGCTTTGGATCTCTTCGATCGCTGCGTGCAGTTGGATCGCTCGATTCCCGAAGAAGCGCATTTGTTCGCGATGAATATTTCCGAACCGGGCTGGCTTGCGGACATGCTCGCCACGTCGCTGTCGTTGAATTACGAAGCGAAGCAAAGTTTGTTGATGTTGCTTGACGTGCGCGGACGATTGCAAGCGTTGAACAAAATTCTCGCGCAAGAAGTGGACGTGCTTGAACTCGAAGACGAAATTCACTCAAAGGTGCAAAGCGAAGTGGATAAGAGTCAGCGCGAGTTTTATCTGCGCGAACAGATGCGTCAGATCCAAAACGAGTTAGGCGAAGGCGACATCTTCACGCGCGACGCGAACGACCTGAAGAAACGACTCGACGCCGCGAATCTTCCCGACGAAGCGAAGTTGGTCGCGATGAAGGAACTCGAACGCCTGAATCAAATGCCGCCGATGGCGCCCGAAGTGGGAATCATCCGCACGTACATTGATTGGATTCTCGAACTGCCCTGGTCGAATTTTTCGCCCGATAATCTCGACGTGAAGAACGCGGGAAAAACATTGGAGCGCGATCACTACGGATTGAAAAAAGCCAAAGAACGGATTTTGGAATACATCGCTGTCCGTTCGTTGAAGCCGAAGAAGGAACGACAGCCGATCCTGTGTTTTGTCGGTCCTCCTGGCGTGGGCAAAACTTCGCTCGGACGTTCGATAGCCGAAGCGCTGGGACGAAAATTTGTGCGCGTGTCGCTTGGCGGCGTGCGCGATGAAGCCGAGATTCGCGGTCATCGCCGTACGTACATCGGCGCACTGCCTGGACGCATCATCCAAACCATGAAACGCGCAGGGACATCGAATCCGCTCTTCATGCTGGATGAAATTGACAAGTTGTATTCCGATTTTCGCGGCGATCCCGCTTCGGCGATGCTCGAAGTGCTTGACCCCGAACAGAACAACACATTCAGCGATCATTATTTGGAACTGCCGTTTGACTTGTCGAAGGTGATGTTTGTGACAACAGCAAATTCGTTGGGGAGTATTCCTTCTCCTTTGTTGGATCGCATGGAAGTGATCGAATTCCCCGGCTACATCGAAGAAGAGAAACTTGAAATTGCGAACCGCTATTTGATTCCGCGTCAGGTGGAAGAGAACGGCGTGGAGGAACTCAGCCTCACGTTTGAAGCCGACGCGGTGCGGAAGATCATCCGTGAGTACACATACGAAGCGGGAGTCCGCAATTTGGAGCGCGAGATCGGAAAAATTTGCCGCAAGGTCGCGCGCATGAAAGCGGAAGGGAAGAAATTTGAGTCGACGATCAAAGCCGATTCGATTGAAAAGTATCTCGGTCCGCAACAGGTCTTTCAACTCGAAGCCGAGCGTTCCGATGAAGTCGGCGTGGCGACGAGTCTCGCGTGGACGGAAAACGGCGGCGAGATCATGCCTGTCGAGGTAGCGGTTCTCGAGGGCAAAGGCGGATTACAGATGACGGGTCAGATGGGCGATGTGATGCAAGAGTCGGGCCAAGCCGCGTTGACGTACATCAAATCGCGCGCAGAAGAATTGAAGATAGACTTTGAAGTCTTCGAGCGCATGGATATCCACGTCCACATGCCCGAAGGCGCGATTCCCAAAGATGGACCGTCGGCGGGAATCACGATGGCGACCGCGATCATCTCCGCGCTGACGGGGCGTCCCGTGTTCAAACACGTCGGCATGACGGGCGAGATCACTCTGCGCGGGCGCGTTCTGCCGATTGGCGGCGTGCGCGAGAAAGTCTTAGCCGCGCATCGCGCTGGGTTGAAGACGGTGATCCTGCCTGAAAAGAATCTCAAAGACTTGACCGAACTTCCGAAAACCGTCAAATCGGAATTGAAGATCGTCCCGGTCAAACATATGGATGATGTCTTGCAGATCGCGCTTGGCAAAGACGCGGTCGTTGAACCGCCGCGACCGAAGAAGCAGAATAAAGAAGAGACGCAAGAAGAAAGCGAATAAAAATACGCAGTACGCAACACGAAGTACGTAACTCATACTGCGTACTTCGTATTGCGTAATGAACCGATGCGCTGGCGGACTCAGTTACCATGACCATTTCCCTCAAAAACAAAGTTGTTCTCATCACTGGCGCGTCGTCGGGATTCGGCGAAGACGCCGCGAAACTTTTTGCAAAAGAAGGATGCAAAGTCATCCTCGCCGCGCGTCGGCTCGATAGATTGCAAGCGCTCGCGGCTGAGATTCAAAGCAAGGGCGGCGAGGCGCTCGCCATCCCTGTGGATGTGAACGAACGCGCCGAGATCGAAGTGATGGTTCAGACTGCGCTCGATCTCTACGGTAGGATTGATATTCTCTTTAATAACGCCGGTTACGGTGCGCTTGATTGGTTTGAAAACCTCGACCCTGAGCGCGATATTGAAACGCTGGTAAAAGTCAACCTCATCGGACTCATGCTCGTCACACATGCCGTTTTGCCGCACATGCTCAAATGCGGCGAAGGGCATATTATCAACATGGCGTCGGTAGCCGGGCTGATCGCTTCTCCGCCGATCACCGCCTATGCCGCCAGCAAATACGGCGTGCGCGCCTTCACGGATTCGTTGCGTCGCGAAGTCGTTCCATTGGGAATCAACGTATCGGGAATTTACCCCGGTCCGGCGACGACCGAATTTGGTCAGCGCTTGGGACGCGCAAAATCGCGCGAAACGATCAAACGCATTAAATATCCGCACCTGTCTTCTGAAGATGTTGCGCGTTGCGTAGTGGGCGTTGCCAAACGTCCGCGCCGTACGCTGGTCATCCCGTGGTGGTTTCGCATCGTTACAACCTTCGACACGCTCTTCCCCATCGTTGTAGATTGGATTTTATACCTCTTCTCGAAGAAACATCACAAAATCAATTAACGCTTTTATTGGAGATTCACATGACCTATCAAACGCGCTTGGACAAACTCAACGCTTCGCTCCAGACGGGAAATTTGGATGCAGTTATTCTGAATCCCGGCTCTACCCTCAAATACCTCAGCGGATTGAATTTCCACTTGATGGAGCGCCCGACTGTTTTATTATGTGCGAGAGACCAAACTCCCGTTGTTGTGATGCCTGAATTGGAATTGCAAAAGGCGGCAAATCTTCCATACAAACTGCA
>BQMV01000382.1 GCA_022181005.1 Anaerolineaceae bacterium
CCCAACTCCTCAACCGTGTCTCCGCGCTTGAAATATCCGCTAGTGAAATATTCTTCAGGGATAGGTTGCATCGGGAAAAGCGAACCGAACATATAGGTCTTGCGAGAACGGTCATCCATGATGAACGTCGCGGGAACGTGCGGGACCTCGGCGCTGTGCTTTTCATACATGGCATGCACCACGTCAACATACGAAGCGGATTCATTCGTAAAGCGTTTGCCCGCTGCGTTAACGATAATGCCGCCCGGATGAGAGCGCTCGCCCACATGGAACATCACCGAGCCGTCGGGCGTCATACTCGAAGGTCCCCACCAGGCATCGTCAAGCAGGTCGGTTTTCGCGCCGATCTTCATCCCCAATTGAATGGCGTCGCCAGTGTTGGCGGGGTTGCCCGAACTCCACTCATGATGGACCGGCGCTTTTTGATATTTCTCGCGCATCGTTTGATTGTGATCGAATCCGCCTGCCGCCAGCACAACGCCTTTCGTCGCGCGAATCCGGAACGGTTCGCCGTCTTTCTCAACGACAACGCCTACGCAAACGTCATTTTCCATGACGATATCAATGAGCGGCGTATTCAGCCAGATAGGAATGTTTTCATCTTTAAGCGAGAGCCGTAAGCGCGCAACGAGCGCTTGACCCAACGCCAACAATTTGATTCCCATAAGCATATTAAATAAGGTGCGCACGCCGATCTTGAGCGCCATCCATTTGCCCGCCCAAGTGGGTATGATCATACCGATCTTGTTATATTCGCTGGCGGTAAACGCCATGCCGGCTGGAATCTTAAGCCCTGTCGGGCGCATTTGCTTGAAGTCTTCGCCGAGTTTGGCGCCGTTGAACGGCGAGCCTTCGATAGCGCGTCCGTCCGCCATGCCGCCGGGACGTTCGGCGTAGTAGTCGGCGTACCCTTTTGAACGATGAAAACGCACGCGCGAATTACTGGCTAGGTATTTAACCATTTCAGGAGCGTTTTCGATATAAGCGTCTTGTAAGGCTTGCGAAGTGCGATTCCCAACCGTATGCTGCAAATAGGTGCGCGCTTTTTCGGGCGAGTCTTCCAAGCCATCGCGCTGTAACAGATAGTTATTCGGCACCCACAGTCCGCCGCCCGAGAGCGCAGTAGAGCCGCCATAGTATTCCGATTTCTCGACTAACAATACGTCCAACCCTGCTTGCTTTGCAACCAACGCGGCGGTCATTCCCCCGCCGCCCGTCCCAACGACAAGCGCTTCAACAGTGTGATCCCAATTCGCCATACTCTCCTCCTGTGGATGAAATAGATTGTGCCGTACTATTGTACTCCGCATCTCGACATCTCGCCGCCGCGCCATAAAGCAGGGAGACATTATCAGTAAAACTGATTAAGATTTAACGCGATGCGCGTCGGATCATGTAAGACAAAAACGCTCGCCGACGAACATCACCGTCAAGAGTCGATAGAAAAGACGAATCAAAAACGTTTCGCAGCGGTATATTTATTTCCTGCGTTCCTCCAAGCCTTTCAACATCAACTCTTTTGTCATCACAGGGTCGGCTTTGCCTTTTGTGGCGCGCGCCGCCTGCCCCATAAACCATTGGAAGAGCGTCTCCTTGCCCGCTAAATATTCGCCCACCTCTTTGGGATGCTCGTCGAGAATCTTCGTTACGACGGCTTGAATTGCGTCCGCGTCGGTTAACTGCAACAGATTTTTATCCTTGACGATTTGCGCAGGCTCGCCGCCGGACTTGAACATTTCTGCTAGCACGACCTTGCCTGAACTTCCACTGATGGTTTTATCTGTCACCATGTCAATTAGTTGAGCGAGCGATTTTGCAGAGATAGAATCCGCTTCCACTTTTAATTCATTCAAGTTACGCATGAACTCGCCTGCAATCCACGCGCTGACGCTTTTCGGCGAACTCTTTGCATGGCGAATCACTTCTTCAAAATAATTGGCAAGTGAAAGTTCGGAGGTCAGTAAACGCGCTTCGGACGGAGTCAACTCGAAGTCCGTGATGAAGCGAGCGGTTTTTGCTTCGGGCAATTCGGGTAAGCGAATCTTGATGGCGTCAATCCACGCATCATCTAATTTCAGCGGCGGCAAATCGGGTTCGGGGAAGTAGCGATAATCCTGCGCGTCCTCTTTACTGCGTTGCGAAATGGTCACGCCGCGCGCGTCATCCCAACCCAATGTTTCTTGAATCACTTCGCCGCCGCTTTCGTAAATTTTTATTTGGCGTTCAATTTCATATTGCGATGCGCGAGTCAAGGCGCGAAAACTATTTAAATTTTTTATCTCGGTCCTTTTTCGCAACTCGTTACTGCCAACGGGACGCACAGAAATATTCGCTTCAAAACGCAAAACACCCTTCTCCATATCGCCAGAGTTCACGCCGAGATAACGCAAAATGGCGCGAATTTTTGTCGCATAATCCAATGCGGCTTCGACAGTACGCATATCAGGCTCGGAGACAATTTCCAAAAGCGGAACGCCCGCGCGATTGAAATCAACAAGCGCGTAATTTTTTTCGTGATTTAATTTCGCAGTATCTTCTTCGATGTGAACCCGCCTCACACGGACTACCCCCATCCCTAACCCTTCCCCCGTAGGGAGAAGGGAGTTGGAGTCCCTCTCTCCTTTTAGGAGAGGGGCTAGGGGTGAGGTCGCTTGCAACCAGCCTTTTTCTGCTATCGGTAATTCGTATTGCGAAATTTGATAACCCTTTGGCAAGTCGGGATAATAATAATTTTTTCTTGCAAAGGTGTTGTGTTTGTTGATGGAGCAATTCAACGCCAAGCCAACCAATGCTGAAAGTTCAAGCGCTTTTTTGTTTGCAACAGGCATTGCGCCAGGCAAACCCGTGCAAGTGGGGCAGATGTTTACATTCGGCTCAGGCGCGGAGGCATAATCGGCAGAGCAACTGCAAAACATTTTGGAGTTGGTCAACAACTCGGCGTGAATTTCAAGTCCGATAACGGGTTCATATTTCATAATTGAATAGTTTCGTAATTGTATGGTTTGATAATTGCTTGCATCAAGGGCGGAAGATTTTCTCGCGATGAAAGCGTAAATATTCTTTGTGCTTTTGTTCCACTCTTTTTAACTTCATATTTGGATTTAAACCGAGTTGCAAAAGTGATATTTCGCTCAATCTGCTTGAAATGAGTATGTTCCCATTATCTTCAAAACTGATAAGTCCCGAATCGAAGCAGGTGTCTAAATTAGGGAGAAGTAATAAACCATTGAAGACATCCAATCTTTCTTCATTTGTCGAGAGTCGCCAGGGCTTAATGTGCGACGCTTTGAGTATTTCAAATTGTATACAATTACTTACTGAGCAACTTTGCCAATAGCCAATTAACAATGTTCTAAATTGTCCTTGCCCTATACGACTTTGAATAACATCTTCTCGTGTTGTTTCTTGAAGCGTTTCGTAGGAATCCTTTAAGGTTTCTATTTCTTGAAGAATTGTGAGCTTTCTTTCCTTACGGATACTTTTAAAAGCCTGTGGTAATGCCTCTGCCAATTCTGGGCGCAAAATCCAAACAAAGCCATCTGTGCTATCAGCGCCTAGAAATGGGATATGCCAATATCGAATTGTCTCATTTTTTCGATGCGGCGGATCTATAAATGGATATTTCTTTAGGATACGCTTTGAGAAATCAGGGATAATTCTATTGAGCGGAGCATGATGTTTATAGTTAAGCGCAAAAGCAATCTCTCCAGCAGAAGCGCCATATCCATCTGAATTAATTAGAAAAGACAGGATTTGGACTACTGGCTCAGTGGAAATTTCTCTATCTTGTAAAATCCCTCTCCACAATTCTACGCTTATGTTTATACTTTCATTCATTTCGATTATCCCTTGTCAATATCAAAGAGGCAGAAGCCTCTCGTGCCACGTCGTCGCTTGTTGATAAGCATGCGCGACTTGGAAGAGAGTCTGCTCGTCTAAATGCTTGCCGATGAGCTGCATCCCGACGGGCAAATTGTTCGAGAATCCGCATGGGACGGTCAGCGCTGGCACGCCCGCAGGGTTGGTCGAGACAGTGCAAACATCCGAGAGGTACATCGCTAACGGATCGCTGGTTTTCTCGCCGAGTTTGAAAGCGGGCGTCGGACTGGTCGGGGCGAGCAGAATGTCGCAGGAAGCAAAAGCAGTTTCAAAGTCGCGGCGAAGCAACGTGCGGACTTTTTGCGCCTTCAAATAGTAAGCCTCGTAATATCCCGCCGATAGCGCGTACGCGCCCAGCATAATCCTGCGTTTGACCTCGTCGCCGAATCCATCGCGCCGCGTTTGCAAATAGATGTCGAGCGAGTCCTGCGCGTTCTTAGAAACGGACATGCCGAAGCGCATCCCGTCGAAGCGCGCCAAATTGGAACTGGCTTCGGCGACTTGCAAAAGATAGTAAACGGGCAAACTGTATCGCGTGTGCGGCAAAGAGACTTCGCGCATTTGCGCGCCGAGTTTTTCCAGTTGACGAATCGCTTCCTGCAAAGCGGATTCGACTCCCGCGTCCATGCCCGCGACGAAGTATTCCTTCGGGATTCCGATTCGCATTCCGTTGACGGATTTGTTAAGGTTCGCGGCGTAATGCGGAACTTCGGTTTGATAGGTTGTGCTGTCGCGCGGGTCGCGCCCTGCGATGACTTCGAGGACGAGCGCGCAATCATAAGCGTTGCGCGCTAACGGACCGACGCAATCGAACGATGAAGCGAGGGCGACTACGCCGTAACGCGAGACGCGCCCGTACGTCGGCTTGAGTCCTGTTACTCCGCAGAAGGCGGCGGGCATACGCACCGAGCCGCCCGTGTCTTCGCCGATAGCGAACGCGCCCATCCCAGCGGCGACCGCCGCCGCCGCGCCGCCGCTCGATCCGCCCGCCACGTGATTCAAATTCCACGGGTTATACGTGCTGAAAAACGCGGAATTTTCGCACGACGAACCCATGCCGAATTCGTCCATGTTGGTTTTGCCGAGCAAGACCGCGCCTGCCTCGTCGAGTTTTTCCGCGACGGCGGCGTTATATTGCGGGACGTAATCTTCCAAGATTTTTGACGAGCAAGTTGTGCGAACGCCGCGCGTGGAGAAACTGTCTTTCATCGAGTAGGGGATGCCCGTCAGCGGCGTGATATTTTCGCCTTTGGCGAGGCGCTCGTCGGCGCGACGCGCTTGTTGCAAAGCCAATTCGTCGAGATCGGAAGAGCACACGTCTGAACTCCAGTCACGTGGCCTTATCT
>BQMV01000383.1 GCA_022181005.1 Anaerolineaceae bacterium
CACGAGATGCGCGGAATGGTCGAGCGCGTTGGAACGTTCGATTTGCTCAAAGGAAAAATTTTAGCGAACCTGTTTTACGAACCGTCCACGCGCACGACACTTTTGATGGAGTCCATTCGCACGAGCATGAACATCCCGCCGAGGAACATGAGCACGACCACTTGCCCGATATTCATCACAGGCACGGGCATGAGGAGTAGGGCCGTTGATCAGTGTCATTCCGCTGGCGAATCATCTTCTGATGAGAAGTGAACGTCTATCAAGGAAAAAGATGTTATGAAGATATTGAAGATTGCTATGTGTACGATAATTTTCTTGTCTGCTTGCTCTCCAAAGCAACAGGGATCAATTCTCCAAATGGAAACCAAGCGAATAGGAAACTGGACTATCTATACTGCTCCAGAATGGACTCGGCAAAAAGAACCTGTATATATTTCCTCGATTGCAGTTTCCGCTGATGGTTCTCTTTGGTTTGGAACTACTGGTGGAGGAATTTCTGTTGGCACAGGGGCTTATCGTTTTGATGGAAAGAGATGGTCGCGTTTCACATCTCAGAATAGCGGATTACCCTCTGACGAGATTTCATCCGTCGCTGCAAGCCCAGACAGTACGATTTGGTTTACGTCGTTCTGTTGTGGCATTGCTCATTTTGACGGAACAATCTGGAAACAATATACTATGGAAAATGGGTTGGGGAGCAATGATGTGCGCTCCAGTATCGTTGCTCCCGATGGTTCGTTATGGCTTGGAAACGAGGAATATGGCATATTGCACTTCAAGGGGAATCAATGGACAACCTATACTGTACGGGATGGCTTGTCCGCAAATTGGGCAGGGCATATTGAGATACTTCCAGATAATTCATTGCTCTTTAGCGTAAGCAGCGGCGGGCAAGCAAGATTAAATCTTTACGATGAAAACGAATGGAGGATTTTCCCCACAACTGATAAGTTAACCCAAACTTATACTTTTGATGTTGCAATTTCTTCTGATAGAACAATGTGGTTTGCAACGGAGAAGTATGGAGTCTTCAGTTTCTCTAATGGCAGTTGGGTAAATTACACCATGAAAGACGGCTTGGCTGGGGATTCGGTTTGTTGTGTTGTCGCAGAAAATGACGGCGACATGTGGTTTGGAACGGACAAGGGAATTTCCCGTTTTGATGGAAAGAGTTGGGAAAATTTCACGACAGGTTCTGGCCTACCGAATAATTGGATTGGCTCAGTTGCAATTGAACTTGACGGAACTCTTTGGTTCGGTTCCGCCTCAGCAATCTATCGCTACCAACCGTCAAAATGAATCACGCCCTGTCAGTGCAGAAAATGCCCAACGAAACAGAAGCAGCCTCCCCCATCGAAAGAAGCGTGGTCTCGATACGCCCTTCGCAACAAACGCTCAGGGCTACTCGACCACCAGTCTCCAACCTCCAGTCTCCAATTCTCTAATCCTCTAATTCTCCAATCCCCCCACCCCAAGGAGCCCCATGCCTACGAATTCATCTTCTCTTTACCTGCCGTTCGGCGAAAATAAAAATGCCGCGTGGTATGGCAAAGACATCGTATCCGTCAAACAGTTTAGCCGCGTCGATTTAGAATACGTCTTCGGCGTGGCGCACGAGATGCGCGGAATGGTCGAGCGCGTTGGAACGTTCGATTTGCTCAAAGGAAAAATTTTAACGAACCTTTTTTATGAACCGTCCACGCGCACATCGTCATCGTTCACTGCTGCAATGGAACGACTTGGCGGCTCGGTCATCCCGATCAACGAGGTGAAATATTCGTCGGTGACGAAAGGTGAAACGCTGACCGATACCGTGCGCACGCTCGAATGTTATACCGATGCGATCGTATTGCGACATCCCGAAACGGGTTCGGCGGAGATCGCGGCGAAGGCGATGAAAAAGCCGCTCATCAACGCGGGCGATGGCGCGGGCGAACATCCTACGCAAGCGTTGCTCGACATGTTCACGATCAAAGCGGAACTTAAGGGTTTTGACGATCTTACCGTCACCATGCTCGGCGATCTGAAATACGGACGCACCGTCCATTCGCTGGCGCGTTTGCTTTCGTTGTTCAATGTGAAGTTGAATTACGTCTCGCCCGATATTTTGAAGATGCCGAAAGAAGTGATGGACGAAGTGAGCGAGAAAGGCATTTCGCAAAACGAATTTTTGTCGCTCGAAGATGTGTTGCCTGAAACCGATGTGTTATACGTCACGCGCGTGCAAAAAGAGCGCTTTGAAAACGCGGACGATTACGAAAAAGTCAAAGACGTGTATATCATTAACCTCGATATAATGAAAACCGCGAAACAAAAAATGATCGTGATGCATCCGCTCCCGCGCGTCACCGAGATCAGCATGGACTTCGACGACGATCCCCGCGCCGCGTATTTCCGTCAGATGGAATATGGTTTGTATGTGAGAATGGCGCTGTTGGCGATGGTGCTTGGGAAAGCATAGTGTCACGTTCCAAGTTTCACGTTTCAGGCCCACTTGAAACATGGAACTTGAAACATGGAACTCTAAAACATGGAAACTTTTTTCTCCTTCCTCGAAAAGCGCGTGGACGATTGCTCATCATTGCTCTGTGTGGGACTTGATCCGCACGTCAGCGAGTTGACTTCTCCCACCGCCGCTTCAGCCCTCGACTTCTGCCTGACTCTCATTAAGGCGACCGCTCCCTACGCTGCGGCATTCAAACCCAACGCCGCGTTCTTCGAAGTCTTCGGCGCGGAGGGCTGGACCGCGCTCAAGCAAGTCATCGAAGCGATTGACGAAGAATCGAAACGACTCGGTTCGATGATCCCAGTCGTGCTCGACGCCAAACGCGGCGACATCGCCTCCACAGCTGAAGCATACGCAAAGTCTGTGTTTGAAACGCTCGGCGCGCATTGCGTGACGTTGAGTCCATATCTTGGCAAAGACTCGATTGATCCCTTTTTGAATTATCCAGAACGAGGCGTGTTCTTGTTGTGCAAAACATCCAATGCCGGGAGTGGTGATTTGCAAGATATATCCGTCGTAGGGGCGGACCTACGTGTCCGCCCCAATGCGGGCGACCACACAGGGTCGCCCCTACCGTTGTACGTTCACGTCGCCCACCTCGCCCAATCATGGAATACCAACAGCAACATCGGACTCGTCGTCGGCGCGACGCATGTGGATGCGTTGAAACGCGTCCGCGTTGCCGCGCCAGATCTGTGGTTCCTCGCGCCTGGCGTCGGCGCGCAAGGCGGGGAGTTGGAGATCGCGATGAAATCAGGTCTCCGTAAAGACGGCAAAGGGATGCTGATTCCCATCTCACGCGGCATCTCGCGGGCGAAGAATCCGAAGTTAACCGCGGCGGAGACGCGCGATGAGATGGCGTATATTAGAAACAGAATGAGAGAACATAATGACTAAACTTTTAATCGTGTCGGGATATGCTGATGAATATCAACGTTTATTTGAAGCGGAGAAGTTGCCTACACTTGAAATCGCAACGGCGAAAAACTCCGCCGAAGCCGAAGCGACTGGGTTGGATTATGAGATCGTCCTCGGCGAACCGAAATTAATTCGGCCGATATTGATGAAACTGAGAAATTTACGTTGGGCGCAATCCATGTACGCGGGCGTGGAACAGTTTCTCGATCCGTCATTGCGCCGCGATTATATTTTGACGAACGCGCGCGGCGTGTTCGGCGGTTCGATGTCCGAGTATGTCTTCGGATATTTGCTCAATCATGAGCGGCGGATATTCGAACGTTATCGCGCCCAACAGGAACATCGCTGGGACGGAAGCACAACGGGCATGGTGCGCGGAAAAACGATCGGGTTGCTCGGAGTCGGTTCGATCGGCGCGGAGATTGCAAGGACGGCGAAACATTTTGAAATGACCGTGCGCGGTTATACGCGCTCCAGCGAAGATTGCCGCGACGTGGACGCGTATTATCACGGAAACGATTTGATTGAGTTTGCTAATGAGTTAGATTATCTCGTCAGCGTTTTGCCGAACACAGTAGAGACGCGGCGCATCGTAGACGCGTCCTTGCTGAATGCTTTGCCGTCACACGCGATTTTTATTAATGTCGGGCGCGGCAACGCGGTTGACGAGTCTGCGTTGATCCATACCCTTGAGTCGAAGCAGATTGCAGGCGCGATCTTGGATGTGTTCGATCAAGAGCCGCTTCCGACGGACCATCCGTTTTGGACTGCGCCGAACCTGTTGATCACCTTTCACACCTCCGCGCCTAGTTTGCCCGAAGACATTGTGCGAATCTTCCGCGAAAACTATCTGCGCTATCTGCGCGGCGAGGAATTGAAATACAAGGTTGATTTTGAGCGCGGATATTAGAAAGGATGCGCATGACTGACACGAATCCAAAACTTCACGCTCTGGCAGATGGTTTACTCGAGGCAGGCTGTATCAAATTCGGCGAGTTCACTCTCAAGTCGGGACTCGCGAGTCCCATTTACATTGACTTGCGGAGAATTATCACCCATCCCAAACTCCTCGCGGACATTGCCCAAGCCTATCTGCCTTTACTTTCCACTCTCCACTTTTCACGCATCGCAGGCTTACCTTACGCCGCAATTCCCATCGCAACCGCCATCTCGCTCGCGGGTAACTATCCCATGATCTATCCACGCAAGGAAGCCAAGTCTTATGGCACAAAAGCGGAGATCGAAGGCGAATATCACGCGGGCGAGACGGTCGTGGTCATTGACGATCTCGCCACCACTGGCGGGAGCAAATTCGAAGCCATCGAAAAATTGACAGACGCGGGCTTGGTCGTGAAAGACGTCGTCGTGCTGATTGATCGTCAATCGGGCGCGAAAGAGTCGCTGGCGGGGGCGGGATATTCCCTGCACGCGGTGCTGACGATCACACAAATGTTGGGCTATTACGAGTCAACGGGGAAGGTGGAGAAGAGTAAAATCGGGGAGGCGAGAGAGTTTTTAGAACGCTCTAATATTTGAATCTGAAAATGTTCAACTTTGGTCATAACAATGTATTCACTTTTCAGACCTCTTCTCTTTGCGCTTGATCCTGAAACATCCCATCAATTGACTCTGAATGCGTTGCGCCTCGCAGGAAATTTTCCACTTTCCAATTGGCTTCTTGCGCAACTCTATAAAACTGAATCGAAACCTGTTCAGGCATTTGGATTAACGTTCAAGAATCCCATCGG
>BQMV01000384.1 GCA_022181005.1 Anaerolineaceae bacterium
ACAAAGCCAGCCGCATCTACGCCGACCACCGCCTCGACCGCGCCGATCAACCCCGGCGTGTACGATGATACCGACGAACGCATTATCTACAGCGGCAATTGGACGCAAACTAAAACCAACAACGTGACGCTGCATGTTTCCAACACGCTCAACAATACAATAACGATCCGATTCATCGGCGAGCAGATTCGCATTTTCTTTCAGTCGAGCGCGAGTTTGGGAACGATTCGCATCAACATGGATGGACTCGAATTCGACCTCGATGAGTCGGCGGACATCGTGGCGCAAAGCGAGTGGGTTTCGCCCTTGCTCATCAACGGCACGCATACCGTCACAATCACGCACATATCAGGCGGCTCGGTCAACCTCGATGCGGTCGCCATCCCCGATCCGATTAAGACCGCCACGCCAACTCCGTAATTTATTGCGAGTCAAACAAACTCTCGATCTTCGCGCGCGAAAAATAATCGCGATACGCCGAAGTCTCCTCAAGGATTCCGCGAACGGCGATGAACAATTCCTTTTGTAGATATTGATTCGCCTCGCCATTGCCAGCGGATAAAAGAACCGATTCATCCGCGGGGACGACTGTCACGTGTCCCCCAGCCGACAGCCACTCCAAGCCGATCCGCACGGCGTTGACGCGCCCCGCGGTTGCGACAGCCAACTCGTCCACCGAAACTTTCCCATCTTTGTTGTTGATCGCAAACTTTGCCATGCCCGCCAGCCGCGCAAGGAACTCGTCCGTTTTTTCTTTGGCAGGCGATACGCCAAACACATGCACAATCTTCGGCTTGACGATTTCCAATACGGCGCGAAGTTCCGATGGCGATGGCGGCGTTGTATAAATCACAAGCGCGTCGGCGGGATACAACTCGTAGCGCGATTTTCCTTTCGCCTTGTCATTTCCCTCTGCCCAGACCAAAATTGAATGTTGAAGGTTGAAGGTCGAAGGTTCCAAACGCAAGTCTCTAATCTCCAGTCTCTGTTCTCTAACTTCAATCGCCTTTTCTTCGACAACGCGCAATTCCTCGAACGTCGCATTGACCTGCTTCTCTCCTCGAAACGTGGATGCGCGAACGGAATAGGCAATATCAATCTGGCTTCCCGTTTCAGGTAGTTCTTCACCCGCCCCGCCCCACCATAAAATACTTTGCACGCTTCCGCTTTCGTCTTCCACTGCCAAACGCAAATGTTCTTTTGTTTTACCGATCTCCGCCACAGACTTCAACGTCACGCCGCGTGAGGCGAATGTCAACTTTGGGTTGCCTGCGCCAAATGGGGCGAGCATTTCGATTGAGTTGGCTAACTCGAGATTGATCTCCTCCAAGCCGAGCCATGCGTCAATTTGAAGCGTCGGTTCCTCGCGGATAATTTCGCCGAGTTGTTTTTCGATGGCTTTGCCAAACCCGCGACGGAATGAATTGAGATTCTCTTTTTGCAGTGACAGTCCCGCCGCCATGGGATGTCCGCCGAAATTCAGAAGCGAATCTTTTTGCGATGAGATCGCTTCGGTGATGTGAAGTCCCTCAATTGAACGCGCCGAGCCGCGCAAGATTCCATCATCCGACTCGGTGAGGAGCAACGCGGGTTTGTGATAACGATCCACGAGACGATTCGCCACGATGCCGACAACTCCGCCGGGCCAGTTGGGATGCGACAACACGATGGCAGGTTCGTTCAACAATTCGGGGTGTTCACGCAACTGCGCCTCCGCCGCTTCGGTGACTTGACTCGTCAACAAGCGGCGTTGGGCGTTGAGTCCCTCGATCTGTGCGGCGAGGACGCGGGCGCGGGCGGGGTTATCCGTAATTAGTAATTCGACGGCAGGATTCGCGTCACTTAGACGACCAAGAGCATTGAGACGAGGAGCAAACGTGAAGCCGATAGTTTCTTCGGTTAATGATTCAAGATTGGTGTTAGAGAGTTCTGCCATCACCTTCAAGCCGATGCGAGTTGTGTTTCGGAGTTTTTGAATTCCCCTTTGGGCAAGTGTGCGGGTTTCGCCTTGAAGCAATGCAACGTCGGCGATTAGACCGAGAGCGACGAGGTCGAGTAGTGTAACGCCGACTTCAGTCGGCTGGGCGCGCCGACTGAAGTCGGCGTTACTGAATAGCGCTTCGGCGAGTTTATATGCAACACCAACACCAGCGAGATTTTTGAGGGGATGTTCTGGCGGCAAGAGTTTTGGATTGATGATCGCTTTGGAGTTTGGAAGTGTCTCGCCCAGGTCATGATGATCTGTGACAACCACATCCACTCCGCGCGAGTTGGCGTAATCAATCGCGTCATGCGCGGTGATGCCTGTGTCGCAGGTGATGAGGAGTTTGATCCCACCATCAATGATCGGCGCAAGCGATTCGATATGAACGCCGTGACTCTCTTTGCCGCGAATGGGAACGTAGTACACAACGTCCGCGCCGAGGGATTGGAGGGTTTGCACAAGCAGGGCAGTGGAGGTTTGCCCGTCCACGTCGAAGTCGCCCCAGACGCAGATGCGATCCTTGCGTTGGACGGCTTGATAAATAATTTCAACCGCGTTTTCAATATCGGGGAACGGCGTGGAGGGTGTCTCTTCGGGGTGGAGGAACGCGCGGGCGGAGTCGGGCGTGGCGATGCCGCGTCGGATGAGAGTCTGCTTGAGGAGGAGAGGCAGGTCGAGGGTCGAAAGAGGCGAAGCGTCTGTTTGAGGAGGGTCGAGCCAACGAGTCATTCGTCAAGTATCAGGGCTCAGGTTTCAGGTGTCAAGTTTCAAGAATCGATCACCGCGAGGATTTCGTTGAGTTCCTGTTCGCGTTGCTCGAGATAAAGTTTGTTGCCCACGCGTTTCAAAATGCCGATGGACTCTTCGAGCAGGCGGCGCGCTTCGGTGAAATTGTTTTGTTTGAATGCGATCTGCGCCAGCATGGCGAGCGAGTTGGCGATGTGCGCATCGTGCCCGACTTGTTGATGCGAGCGCAAGGCTTCCTCGGCGAAGTGTGTGGCTTTGTCATATTTGTTTTGCAGTACGGCGGCATTTGCCAGGCTTGTGGATGCGGAGCCGATCATCTCCAGATTTTTCATACTGCGAGCGAGCGATAAGGCGCGTTCGGCGCAGGCTATTCCTTCAGACAGTTGACCAGTTGCGAGGAACACCTCCGCCAAATTTGAGTTGGCGGTCATCTCGCCCCAAGCCGAAGCGACGGCGCGATATTCCTCTGCCGCGTTCTTCCAATGTTCGATCACGCGTTGCATATCGCCCAAGCCAAACTGCGCCGCGCCCGCGTAAATGAGCGTGTGTGCGTACGCAATGTGCGGGCGATATTTCTCCAGCGCGGTCAGGGATTTCTCGCACCAGTCTTTCGCCTGTTGATATTCGCCGAGACGAAAGAGGAACGCGCCTGCCAGACCCATCACCCTGCCTTTGGCGATGAGCGATTCTTTCTTTGCGTTTTTCGGCAAGCGCTCCATTGAGCGAATCGCCGCCTCTGCCATTTGAAACGCTTCGCGATACAAGCCCGCGAGGTCGAATGCCTGCATGATCGAATCGGACA
Organism: Anaerolineaceae bacterium; assembly: GCA_022181005.1. GTDB lineage: Bacteria > Chloroflexota > Anaerolineae > Anaerolineales > Villigracilaceae > Defluviilinea. The sequence goes on from BQMV01000384.1 coordinate 3,534, forward strand.
TGGCGTTGAATATGGACGCGTCGCAAGTTTCCACAGCCCACTCCCACGCGGCGCGGATGTTGGCGAGGTCGGCGAGAAAGGGCGGCATGGCGTTTTGCGGTTGTCCGCCAAGAAAATCGGCTTCGAGTTTTTTTACGAATCCGCCGAAGTAACGCGCGTGCGTTTCGCGGGTTTGCGCGCGCAAGCCTGCGTCGTCGCTTAACTTCAAGTTGGCATATTGCGCCATCAGCGTGTGGCGGCGATAACGCCCGTCGTCGTGAAATTGCAGGGCAGACTTATCCACGAAGCGCGCGAGCATGGCGAGGTCGGCGCCTGTCACTTCACAGAACGCTTCGCGCGTGAATCCGCCGCGGAAGACCGCCTGCTTTTGAAAAACGATCCGTTCTTCGGGTGAAAGCAAACTCCAAAAGTGATCGAACACGGCGCGCATACTACGATGGCGCGGCGGCAGGTCTTGTTGCGAGACAGTGAGGATATCGAGATTGCGTTCGATCTCCTGCGCGATCTCAGGCACGGCGAGTCCGCGCACCCAAGCGGCGGCAAGTTCGAGCGCGAGCGGCGAACCGTTCACCAATTCGCACAGACGCGCGAGCGCGGAGGAGTCAGCCGCGCTCAGGTTGAAGTCGGGTTTGAGGCGGCGGGCGCGATCCACAAAAAGTTTGAAGGCGGGCGACGATGAATCAACGTGTGGTAGTCCGCGCACTTCGAGCAGAGTCTCGGCTTGGATGTTCAGCCGCGTCAGCGAAGTGACAAGCAGTTTCAGATTCGGCGCGAGGCGCACGGTCTCGGCGATCCACTCGCACGCCGTATCGCCGATGAGTTGTTCCATGTTGTCCAAAACCAGCAAGAGGTTTTTGCCGCGCAAGAATTCGCGCACTTGTTCGCCGCCCGTCGCGTTGATCTTCAACACGCTCGCCATCGCAAGGAACATCCCCTCCGCGTCTTTGACATTGGCAAGCGGGACGAACCACGCGCCGTCCAAAAATTGATGGATGTGAGTCTGCGCGGCTTGCAGAGCCAAACGGGACTTGCCCACGCCTCCTTCGCCGACCAAAGTTAATACGCGGCAATCGGCATTCGCCAGCCTGACGCCGATCTCCGCCAACTCCGCTTCGCGCCCGATGAACGAGGTGGCGCGCGCGGGCAGGTTGCCTGAGGGGCGCGTCTCTGCATCGCGGATCTGTTCGTAGAGCGCGGTCATCTCGGCGGAAGGCTCAACGCCCAATTCTTTTTCGAGAATTCTTCGACAGGTTTGATATTGAGCAAGCGCGGCGGAGCGTTGTCCCGCGCGGGCAAGGGCAGACATGCGTTGTCGGTGCGCCTCCTCACGCCACGAATCAAACGCGAGCAAGCGGGCTGTCGCTTCGAGCGCGGCGGGATAGTCCGCGCGGCTGAGTTGAATTTCGGCGAGGCGGTGCAAGGCTTGCAAGGCAAGTTCGCGCAGGCGGGCGCGTTCGGTGAGCATCCAATCTTCAAAGTCTGGCGCGTCGCGGACGTGGAAACCCTCGAGGAAGTCGCC
>BQMV01000385.1 GCA_022181005.1 Anaerolineaceae bacterium
GAGATGTGGTCGTTTTGGGAGAAGGCGGTTTTCAAGAGGAGGCGGACCGTAAATAGTGCTAAAGTAATTCTTCTGGTCAACGCCGCGCGCATGGTCCACATAATCATTTAGGAGGTTGTTGCTGGCGTGCGCCAAAACCAAGCCCAGCGTTACCGCGATCCAGGCGGAGAGGTTGAACGAGGAGTCGCGCCAGGCTAACAGTCCCGCGAGAGCCGCTGAAAGAACGGTCATCACGAGCACGGCGGCGCGAGTCGAGATCAGCCAACGTGAAATTGCGTCAAGCTGATCCCATTCTTCTTTTGAGACGTTTGGAATGACTGTAAGAGCCTTGCGCCACATGGATACGTTCATGAATCGTCCTTTTCTGCTGATTTGATTAAATGAATTGTGCAAATGTTGCGTTGCGTAATTGCGTCGTTAGGGCGTCTTGCGCCTCGCGCCAAACAAGCTGCATAGCGCAGTTCTCTTCGAGCGCGCACAGACCGACTCGGTCAACGCAGACGTTGAGTTGAACGGGCCCGTCAATTGCTTCGATGACTTCGAGTATGGTGATTTGGCTGGGATCGCGCGCGAGAGCGATGCCTCCTCGCGCGCCGCGAGAGGTGTGGAGGAGTCCTGCAATTGAGAGTTGCGAGATGATTTTTGCTAAAAACGAAGAAGGAATGCATTGCGCTTTTGCGATCTGACTGGTGGAGATGCGCTTACCTTGGCTGGCGCGCGTAAGGTGTAAGATCGCCCGCAAAGCGTAATCGGCTTGACGTGTAATTTGCATGTCTGCCTTTCTCTCATTTTGGCATGAGTCGCTCGACCTGTGTGAAGGTTTGAGCCCTGTTTGACGATAATTCGGACAATTAACGTCCTTGATGCGTAGTGTATGGAAGAATGGAATAGCAGAGAAGTGATGGATGTCATCAATGTAGAGGAAGAATCGCGTTTGGCAGGCTTGACAAGCGACTGACAGCGCGATATAGTGTCCCTACCCCCTAGGGGGGGGGGTAAGAGTAGAATGGAATTCGCCGTCGAGAAGAAAGAGGAAAATGTGGACACAAAGGCTACACTCCGTCGTTTGAAAACGGTTGAAGGGCATTTACGCGGCATTATTCGTATGGTCGAAGAAGATGCGTATTGCATTGACATAATTCGTCAGATTCAAGCGGTGGATGGGGCATTGAGTAAGGTTAGCGGTCAGATCCTTGAAAACCACTTAAATTCATGCGTCATTACTGCGATTCAAGGGAATGACAAGGAGGAACGTCAGCGTGTATTGAAAGAAATTGCCGAAGTGTTTGATATGTCTACAAAAGTGTAGCGCAGCTTGTGCGTAAAAAGTAGGATTTATCTGCGAATGGATAATTCCGCAGTTAATCGCAAGAAATTTTAATAACCCTAAAGGAGAAAACTATGACTACTGTTACTTATTCTGTTCCCGCCATGCATTGTAATCATTGCACGCACACTATTGAAATGGAAGTGGGCGAATTGGCTGGCGTGCAATCTGTTAAGGCGAATCTCGATTCGAGAAAAGTTGAGATTATGTTCGACGCTCCCGCTGACGAAACGCAGATCAAAGCGTTGTTGGCTGAGCTGAATTACCCGGCGGAAGGACTGATCACTCTGTAAAAAAGGGATGAATATCCCCTTATTGTGTTGCAAGAGGCATAATGAACGATGCCCACGAAATACATAAAGACTATCATCATGAAGAGATGAAACACGATTCGCATGCGCAGCCAGATGTGAAGCCGTCTCATTCCGCCCACCCGGAGCATGAAATGCACGATTCAGCTTCCGCGCAAAATGAACATGCGAGCCATACAGACCACAGCGGACATGAAGACATGTTCCGCACGCGGTTCTGGATCTCCCTGCTGTTGAGCATTCCTGTTTTGCTCTATACGCCCATGCTCCAAATGTTGTTCGGGTTCAGGATGCCTGAATTCGTGGGCAGTCAGTGGATGGCGGCTCTGTTTGCCGTGATCGTTTTCGTCTATGGCGGCGTGCCGTTCCTTCAAATGGCTGTCCCTGAGATTCGCAATCGCCAGCCTGGCATGATGTTGTTGATCTCGCTGGCGATCTCAGTCTCTTTTGTGTACAGCCTCGCCGCGTTGTTCTTCAATTTGGGCGAAGGATTCTTCTGGGAATTGGTCACGCTCATTGACATCATGTTGCTTGGGCATTGGATCGAGATGCGAAGTGTTCGTCAGGCTTCGGGCGCGTTGAACGCGCTGGCAAAGTTGATGCCCGATACCGCTGAACACATCATGCCCGACGGCAGTGTGCACACCATGCCTGTCTCTTCGTTGAAGTTGAACGATCTCGTGCTTGTCCGCCCTGGGGCGAGTATCCCTGCCGATGGTGTAGTGGCAGACGGCGAGTCGGATGTGAACGAAGCGATGATCACGGGCGAGTCGCTTCCAGTGAAAAAAGTCGCGGGCGCGAAAGTCATCGCAGGCAGTATCAATCAAGATGGGAGTCTGCGCGTGCGCGTGTCAGCCATCGGGGAACAGACCGCGCTGGCGGGCATCATGCGTTTGGTGCGTGACGCGCAACAGAGTAAATCGAACACTCAAATATTAGCCGACAAAGCCGCGGGCTGGCTTTTCTATCTTGCCATCGGCGTTGCCGCGCTCACTGCTATTTTATGGACGTTCGCATTGGGCTTTGATCTTTTCACGTTGGAGCGCGTCGTCACGGTGTTGGTGATCGCGTGTCCGCACGCGCTGGGGCTGGCTGTCCCGCTGGTGGTGGCGATTAGCACCACGTCCGCCGCGCAGAACGGAATTTTAGTCCGCAACCGATTGGCGCTTGAAGCCGCGCGTGAAATTGATGTGGTGATCTTTGATAAAACTGGCACGCTGACGAAAGGCGAGCAAGGCGTGGTCGCGATCAAAACCAATGGCGTGGATGAAAACCACGCTCTCGCGCTGACCGCGGCTGTGGAGGCGGATTCAGAACACATCATCGCCCGCGCGATTCGCGACGCGGCGAAAGAGAAAAATTTGCATCTGCCAGTCGTCTCCGATTTTGAAGCCATCAAAGGACGCGGCATCCGCGCCAAACACAACGGGAAAGATTTGTGGGTGGGCGGTCCGCGTTTGCTGGAGATGCTCAACCTTCAGCCTGATTCGGCGATTTCGGAATTCGCTTCTTCCGCAGGGGGGAAGGGTCAGACCGTCGTCTACCTGATCGTTGACGGGAAGATTTTCGCCGCCCTCGCTTTGGCAGATGTGATCCGCCCTGAAAGTTATTTGGCGATTCGAAAACTCAATGAGATGAACGTGCAAGTCGCCATGTTGACGGGCGATAGCAAAGATGTCGCCAAATCCGTCGCCGATGAACTTGGAATCAAATTGTATTTTGCAGAAGTATTGCCCGAACACAAAGACGAAAAAGTTATCGAGTTGCAGAAGCAAGGTAAAAAAGTTGCCATGGTTGGCGATGGTGTCAACGATGCGCCCGCCCTCACTCGCGCTGACGTAGGCATTGCCATCGGCAGTGGCACGGATGTTGCCGTCGAGTCGGCGGGAATCATTTTAGTGAAAAGTAATCCGTTGGATGTGGTCAAGATTTTCAAACTCAGCCGCGCCAGTTACAGCAAGATGATCCAAAACCTGATCTGGGCTTCGGGCTACAACATCGTCGCCTTACCTTTAGCCGCTGGGATTCTTGCCCCGATTGGGATTCTACTTTCGCCAGCGGTAGGCGCATTGTTGATGTCGGTCAGTACCATCGTCGTGGCGATCAATGCACAATTGTTGCGGCGTGTGGATTTGTCTTAATAACTGATGTTACGCAGTTTCAGTGCCGCAGCTTTCAAGTTGCGCTCGCGAGGCGCAAGATAAATCTTGCGGTACTGCGTAAGGCGAGTTAATAAAACCAAATTTCAAAAGGAGATTCATAATGACACAAACTTTCGTAGACCCCGTATGCGGCATGGACGTGGCGCCCGAATCTGCGGCTGGCACATCGGAATACAAAGGCGTGACGTACTACTTCTGCGCGCCTGGTTGCAAGCGCTCGTTCGACAAAGACCCTGAGAAGTATTTGAACAAGGGCGAGCAGGCTGAACATTACGACCATTCGGCGCACTAGTCGGCGCTCTCTAACGCCGAGGGGCTCAAAACCATGTCAGCCCCATTTGATAAGCAGCAACCCGTGACGGCAAAGACGGTCTGCGGTGGAATGTTGGCGGATACCAGCGGTTACCCAAGCGCGACCTATCGCGGCGAGCAAATTTATTTTCGCATCCCCGTCTGCCTGCGCGCTTTCGAGCAGAACCCCGATACTTTTATGGCAGGCGAGATTGAACATCCATTGGATAAAGATTGAACGAAAGAAGAAAAACAAATATTATGTCCGACACAAAACAACTCACCCTTCCCATCACAGGCATGACCTGCGCCAACTGCGTCGCGACAGTAGAGCGCAACCTTAAAAAATTAGACGGCGTGCAGACCGCCGTTGTTAACTTATCGTCTGAGCGCGCAACGGTGGATTTTGACGCGACAAAGCTGGCGTTGCCTGATTTTATCGCGCGTGTTAATCGCGCAGGATACGGCGTAGCGACGGGCGAAGCGGACCTCGTGATTAAGCGCATCGCGGACGATAATGATGCGCGCCGGCTCGAAGCGGCGTTGCTCAAATTGGACGGCGCGCTCGAAGCGCAAGCATCGTACGCCAGTGGAAAGGCGCGCGTCAAATATGTTCCGACCATGATCAGCCAATCGGAGATTCGGGCGGCGGTGACGCAGGCGGGTTTTGAGGCGATAGAACTTGGCGGAGACGCCGAAGACGCCGAAGCCATTGCGCGCGAGCATGAAGTTAATGAACAGTTTCGGATGTTCGTTATCGGTTTAATCTTTACCGCGCCGCTGTTCGTCTTTTCCATGTTGCGCGATTTCAATTTATTGGGACATTGGGCG
>BQMV01000386.1 GCA_022181005.1 Anaerolineaceae bacterium
CTACACTCTTTCCCTACACGACGCTCTTCCGATCTTATATTAATAAGCATAAGCGCGCGCTTCATCCCTGTCATTATGAACATCGAAGAGAACGCCGAACAAACCGCGCAACCATCGCTTCAAAGCGCTTCAGTCGTCGAATAAAAAACGAGCGTTGGAATTGTTCCAACGCTCGTTTCATTTACAGCGCTATGCTCACCAACTTACCGTGCGCCACGATGATCTTGCGCGGCTCCTTACCGTCCAGATATTTCTGGATAATTTCACTTGCCAGCGCCGCCGCTTTGATATCGTCCTCGCTTGCATCCGCCGAGACGGTAATACGATCGCGCACTTTGCCGTTAACCTGCAGCGGAATCTCGATCGTATCTTCTTTCGCAGCCAATTCGTCCGCTTGGGGCCAGTTTTGTTGATGGATCGAATATGATTTACCTAAGCGTTCCGTCCACAATTCTTCAGCGATATGCGGCGCAACAGGAGCCATCATCTTCAAATAGATCTCCGTCGCCTCGTTCCACTCCGATGAACCAAACGCGCCCGCTTCGCGCGCTTTATACATTTCGTTCAACAATTCCATCAACGAAGAAATGATGGTGTTGAATTCAAACGTCTCAAAGTCGTGCGTAACGCGCTTCAAAGTTTGATGAACCTTCCGTCGCAGATTCTTCTTCGCATCGTCGGAAGCGGGCGACGCAGACGCAGGCGCAGGATCGGTGAACAGAGTCCATACGCGGCGCATCCAGCGCGCAGTTCCTTCAATGCCGTGCGAGTCCCATGGGCCGCCTTGTTGCCAGCGCGCGAAGAACATCAAATACGCGCGGACGGTATCGGCTCCATATTTTTTCACCAGCACATCGGGCGCAACGACATTGCCCTTGCTCTTCGACATCTTGCTGTTGTCTTCCGACAGCACCATGCCCTGATTGCGCAGCTGCAGCACAGGCTCGTTGCCCTCGGTAATGCCCATATCTCGCAACGCCTTATGGAAAAAGCGAAAATACAGCAAGTGCATATTGGCGTGTTCGTTGCCGCCCGTGTATGTGTCCACAGGCATCCAATAGTTGTATTCGGCTTCATCGAACGGCGCCTTATCGTCATGCGGACTCAAATACCGCAAGTGGTACCATGACGAACACATAAAGGTGTCCATCGTATCCGTTTCGCGAATCGCAGGCTCGCCGCCAATGGGACAAATCGCGTTCTTCCACGTCGGATGAAATTTCAACGGCGACTCGCCCGTCGGTTTCCATTCGTCAATGTCATCGGGCAACAACACAGGCAGTTGAGCGTCAGGCACAGGGTTCCATCCGTGCGTTTCGCAATACACCATCGGGATCGGCGCGCCCCAAAAACGCTGGCGTGAGATCAACCAATCGCGATAGCGATAATTCACATCGCGCTTGCCAATCCCTTTTTGCTCCAAATATTCAATCACGGCTTTGATCGCGGGATTCTTTACGCCTTTGTCGTTCGTCGCGCGCGTGCCATTGAACGGGCCTGAATTGATCATCGCCCCATCGTACGAATATGCCTCGGTCATCGTCTCGCCGCTCAACTCGACGCCTTCAGGCTGAATTACAGGAATCACTTTCAATCCAAATTTCCTTGCGAATTCAAAATCGCGTTCATCGTGCGCTGGGACTGCCATGATCGCGCCCGTTCCGTACGACATCAGCACATAATCGGCAATCCAGATCGGGATGCGCTCCTCATTCACTGGATTGACAGCATAGCCGCCTGTGAAGACTCCCGTCTTCTCTTTATCTTTCGCCTCGCGCTGAATGTCGGTCTGCTTCGCCGCCTCAGCCTTATACACGCGGACGGCTTCCGCGTTTTCAGGCGCGGTAACTTTATCCACCAATGGATGCTCTGGCGAAAAGACCATGAATGTCGCGCCCCACAGCGTGTCGGGTCGGGTTGTAAATATTTCTACTAGATCGCCAGCTTGATCATCCTCTTGCGGGACGGTTTTGAATGTCACCGACGCGCCTTCACTGCGACCAATCCAATTCGTCTGCGAGGTTTTGACGAAATCGGGCCAATCCATACCTGCAAAACTCAGCAATTCATCGGCATATTTGGTCGTGCGGAAGAACCATTGCTCCAGTTCTTTTTTAATGACTGGCGTGCCGCAACGATCGCAAACACGGTCGTCGCCTTTGACTTGCTCGCGCGCCAGCGTCGTATTGCACGATGGGCACCAATCCACCGCCGCCTTCTTTCGATACGCCAACCCATGCTTATACAACTGGATAAAGAACCATTGCGTCCAGCGATAGTATTCAGGGTCGCACGAGATTGCCTCGCGCTCCCAATCGAACATCGCGCCCATCGAGCGCATCTGTTTCTGCATACGTTCAATGTTGGCATAGGTCCACTTTTTCGGGTGGATATTATTCTTAATAGCCGCGCCCTCCGCCGGCAGGCCGAACGCGTCAAAACCCATCGGGAACATGACGTTGTAGCCCTGCATGCGCTTAAAGCGCGCTCGCGCATCCGACGGCGTCATCGCGTACCAGTGACCGATATGCAAGTCGCCGCTAGGGTAAGGCAACATGGTCAACGCGTAATGTTTGGGTCTGCGCTCGTCAATCACTGCGCGATACAACTTGTCTGCTTCCCATTGCGCCTGCCACTTCGGCTCGAAGGCTTGCGGGTTGAAGGAAATGTCTCTGGATGCGGTTATGTTTTGTTTGTTCATATAATCCTCACGGTTAAACGTTTATGTTAAATTTCAAGCGTCGGCGGCGGAAATAAAAAACTCCTCATCCACATCAGGGACGAAGAGTTAACTCCGCGGTGCCACCCAGATTCGGTTGAAAGGTTAGAAGGTTGCAAGTTGCAGGTTTTGCCTTCAACGTTTAATCTCCCAACATTCAAACGCTCTTTGATCGCGATAACGGGCTTCTCCGTCGCCAATTACTTAATTTCACCGGCGAAGTCCCCTTCGACTTTGGGCAAAAGCCCTCTGCTCTGGGAGACAGGCGAGTTCGGTCTTTGTACTCCCGTTGGATACAAGATGAAGGGCTTCCACTTTCTTCCCTTCTCGCTGACGGGATGACCTACTGCTCCTGCCATAACTTTTGTTGCAAGTCAAACTTAAGTTTGACTTGCTGTAATTGTGGACCCAGAGGGATTCGAACCCTCGACCTTCTCAATGCCATTGAGACGCGCTACCAACTGCGCTATGGGCCCCATTTCGATTTCGAATTTTCGATTTCAGATTTGGATCGTGGGTTTCAATCGTCAATCCAAAATCGGCAACCGTAAATCGGTGGTGGACCTGAGGGGATTCGAACCCCTGACCTCCTCAGTGCGATTGAGGCGCGCTACCAACTGCGCTACAGGCCCAAGAAATTGCGTTTGGTATTCTAATGTAGGGACAAGTGGATGTCAAGCAACGTTTTCGATGTAAAATATATAGAGGACGCTGCCATGACCGACATTGACTCCAAACCTATCTACCGCATCATGGATTTGCATGAAGCGGATCGCCCTCGCGAGCGATTATCTGCGCTAGGACCGCAAGCCTTAACGAACGCCGAATTGCTCGCCATTTTATTGCGCGTGGGCGTACGAGGCGAGAACGCCATCGAGGTGGGGCAACGGCTGCTTAAAGCATTCGGCGGGCTGACGGGATTACACCGCGCTCCGTTTGCCGAACTCAACAAACAACATGGACTTGGCGACGCGAAAGCCGCGCAGATTAAAGCGGCGATCGAACTAGGTCGAAGACTCACGCTCGAATCTCCCGAGGAAAGACCCACGATCAACTCCCCTGCCGATGCCGCCGCGCTGGTGTCCTACGAAATGTCCGCGCTGGAGCAGGAGCATCTGCGCGTCATGTTGCTCGACAGAAGGAATCGCGTATTGGAAACAGTCGAGGTTTACAAAGGTTCAGTCCATTCATCGCAAGTGCGCGTGGGAGAAGTTTTCAAAGAGGCGATTCGCAAAAACGCCTCGTCAATCGTTGTGATTCATAACCATCCCAGCGGCGATCCCACTCCCAGCCCCGACGATGTTGTCGTAACTCGCGCCATCGTACAGGCGGGCAAATTGCTCGACGTGGATGTGCTAGACCATCTCGTGATCGGTCAGGGCAGGTGGGTGTCGTTGAAGGAACGAGGGCTGGGATTTGGATAACGCTATATAACTTTGATAAAAAGAGGAAGCATGGTTGGATTCGCATGCCCCCAAAGCGCGATGATCTTGCTTTTAAAGACTCCTCTTCACCCCAAATTCTCTAAATTCCCCTGTCACATCTCCCCACTCCACCGTTGACTCATCCACCCGCGACATGCTGGGACCCTGCTTCACCATCTCGATGAAGCGTTCCACTTTTTCGCGCTCGCCTTCTGCGACTGCTTCCACCGTGTTATAGCCGACGTTGCGAACCCAGCCTGTCAGCCCTCCAATTTGGCGCGCGTGATATTCCACATGGGCGCGGAAGCCCACGCCTTGCACGCGTCCTTTGACGATGATGTGTGCGCGAACAAGGCTGGTCATGGTCGTCTCATGTTATTCGCTTCTTCCTCATTGCATTGAACCCAATCAACAAAGGAATTCCCAACACCAATCCGCATAAGATCAAATAGGGGAGTAAATTCTGCAGCGTCAGAGCCCATACATTTTCGCCTACTATCGATTCGCGCCAGTTCAGCTCAAGTTGCGCAAGAGACGCGCCGTACGTTATTTCGACGCCGCGCTCGCAGGTCACGCCATCGGCGTAACTGCGAGAGAGTTCGATCAATTTTGAAACGCCGAAGGCGTCGCGCAGATAGGCGGTAAACGACCGAGCCTCGGCATACGCCAGAAAAGTCGAGTCGGGCTGCGGCGGGAACAAAACGCACAAATCTTTCAACGGGATGATTGCGCGACGCGCGCGCGCGTCTTG
>BQMV01000387.1 GCA_022181005.1 Anaerolineaceae bacterium
GGACGACTCCGAGGTCCGCTTGGGACGCGCGGGGCGATATGCGTTCGGCTATTACAATAAATTTCCCTGCTACGCGCCGTGGACTCACAGTCTCATTGACTTCAACGGTCTCGTGTATGTCTGTTGCATGACGCGCGAACAAATCAAACCGCTCGGCGATGTGCGAAAGCAATCCTTCACCGAAATATGGGAAGGCGCGGCGTATCGGCAGATCCGCTTGAACATGCACCCGCCCGCGCTCAAGCCCTGTCAACGCTGCGATGATTTTGTCCTGGAAAATAAAAAGATTTGGGAGACTATTGGACCGTATTAACCCCAAAAACATTAACCGCGAAGCTCGCCAAGAACGCAAAGATTTAAAAAAACTTAGCGATCTTCGCGTGCTTAGCGGTTCAAAAAAGTTTTAACTCAAATCAGAAAACATATCCGCGCGGTCGTCATCGTCCCACGCGCTCGCTTGATTGAACGTATGCAGATCGGCGGCAGTGAACGTCGCGGCGGCAATCGGCAGCGCAACTGGCATATCGAGTCCCTGCTGGCACGCCAGACACACTCGCCCCTCGCGCGTATTGTTCGTATGTTCATCGCAAAATCCGCGCCCGCATTTGATACACTTCCCCAACGACGGGTTGTCGCAACGATGCGGCACCAAATAACCGATCACCATTTCACATTGCACTGCGGATGTGTCTGCCATGAAAATTGCTCTCCAAGATTTTATCTATGAAAATCGCCTTACTCACTGAAAAGTATACACCCGACATCGGCGGACTGGCAATCTCGTCTGAGCGACTCGCGCGCCTGTTAACTTCTGCTGGATGTGAAGTACGCGTCTTTTCTCCGACGGGCAACCTGCTCCCCTCCGAACAGCGGACTCTCCCCTCAAGCGGCGCGATCGTCACGCGCTTCGGCGCACACAAACGCGCAGACGATACGCTCGTCCACTGGTTCGACCTCATCGTCGAAGAACACGCCCGCGAACCCTTTGACGTACTTCACGCCTACTTCCTCACGCAAGCAGGATTCATCGCAACACTCGCGGGAAGATATTTGAACATCCCTAGCGTCGTCTCCATCCGCGGCAACGACGTAGACCGCGCCGCGTTCGACCCTGCACGCTTCTCGCACACGATGTTTGCATTGCAACATGCGAACGTCGTCACTGCCAACGCGCAAGAGTCGATTCGCAAAGCCAAAGCATTTTTCGATAGAGAAATCATTTTGATTCCAAATGGCGTGGATGTGAATCATTTCAAGCCGATGGAGAGGAATGACGCACTGGCAGAATCGTTGGGACTAGAAGGAAAGAGGAAAGAGGAAAGAGAGTTGCATGGAAAGTGGAAAGTAGAAAGTGGTGGCGCAGTGATTGGCTTCGTCGGTGAACTACGCGAGAAAAAAGGGATGAAGACTCTCCTCTCTGCCTACGCGCAGGTCAACGCGAGGCGCCCGTGCACCCTGCTGACGGTTGGAGAAACTCGCCACGGCGAAGACAGCCAGACCTTCGAAGAGATGCGGGCGTCCATCCCCGAATCAAATATCGTAGTCACGGGATACGTCTCGCCCAACGATCTGCCCGCGTATTATTCGTTGATTGACGTGTTCGTTCATCCGTCTCTGCATGATGGAATGCCGAATGCAATTCTCGAAGCGATGGCGTGTGAGCGCGCCGTCGTCGCCACGCCAGTTGGCGGCGTCAAAGATATTATCGACTGCGGCGTAAACGGCGTATTCGCCGCAGTCAACGACAGCGAGATGTTAGCGGCAAAAGTTTTGACTCTGTTAGAGGATTCGGAGTTGCGCGCGCAACTAGGCGCTAACGGACGCGCGCTAGTCATTGAGCGGTTCACGCCGCAAAAAGAGTTGGAAGCAAATTTAAAAATTTATCGACAGTTAGGGGCGTTCAACAATTTCCCGTAAACTTTCAACAACTTCTTCTGCGACTCGTGCCATGTGAATTTCGTCAACACGCGCTCGGAGGCGGAGTCGGCTAGCCGTTTGGATAATTCAAGATCGTCGAGCAAGGTCAACGCTTGTTTGGCTAGGTCGTCGGGGTCATTCGGCGAAAACAACAGCGCGTCCACATCTTCGCGGGCGAGTTCGCGGACGATGGGTAAATTCGACGCCAACAGCGGACGCCCGCCCGCCATGTATTCCAACACCTTGATCGGACACGCGCCTTGCGTGACGTTGCGGTCGTTGAAGCCCAGCGGCGCGACGCAAATGTCCGCGCTAGCAATCAACGCGGGGATTTCGTGATGCGGCACAGCAGGCTGGACGATCACGCTCTCCTCCACGCCCAGTTTGCGGACCTGCTTCGCTAAAAATTTTCTCTGCCTCGAGCGTCCGCGCCCGACGATATGGAGTCGAACCGCTCGCTGTTCGAGAATCTTCGGCAGGGCTTTGACGACGACTTCGAGTCCCTGCCAATCGGCGAGGGTGCCGATGTACAGCAACGTGGGGATTCGTCCCTCGCGGCTGGGCAACGGCGAGGCGGAAAAGTCCGAAGGGCTAACTCCGTTCGGGATGACTGTGACCAGCCTCAAGAGGAGTCCGAGCGAGGCGATGTAGTCGCGCGTCACATTCGAAGGGCAGATGATCGCATCCGAAAGGTGAAGAGTCGCAATCTCCTGTTCTTTGATCTTGGTCAGCAACTCCGAATCAATTCCAGGGTAATGATATTTAAGTTCGATGGAGGGAAGTCCGTTTACTTCAAAAAGCGTTTTGTAACCGAAACGTTTTTTGTTCTGCGCGATGGCGAGCCCATCCCAGATGTTGCGATAATGAGCGACATCGTATTCGTGATGCAAGGCGAGATGATTGAAAACCGCTTTCCCAAAATGCGTTGCGCGCGCCAGAAAATTTTGCGAGAGGTCTTGCGAGATGCGCGTCACTCGCGCACCTTCGATCGCGTCTTCGGTCGAAAGCACGCCATCGTTCGGCGTAACCAAATGGACATCAAATTGCCCATTGACCAACCCGCGAATGTTATGCAAAATATGTGTGGACGCACCCTTCGGGCTTGGCACGACATCGAAGGCGGTATAGAGTATGCGAGGCATGGCAAGATTATAAACGAGGAGATTCTATGGAATTTGTTTTGTGCGGAGGCTTACTATTTGCAGTGATCGTGTTCTTCTATTTATTGAACACTGCCCGCAAACGCGTCAACGATAAAACGTCGCTTGGCAAAAAGCAACTCCTGCCCGTCTACATCTCGCTCGCCGACAAACCCACCTCTATCATTCAGGGGATGAACAAACTCCGCTTCGACGTGAACAAAACGGAAAAGGCGGGCGATAAATGGCGTTGGATTCCCATGATGATCTTTTTCGCGGGCGTCGTCTTGATGCTCATTGACGTCACCTTGTCTTTGCTCGGATATTTTTCATTCGTCTTCACGGGCGGCGGAGTCGCGTTGTGGATCGCCGCCATTGTGATGGCGCGCGGCTTGCGGAAAAGCGATTCATACGACTTCTCGACTCGCTACAACGGGACGCGCGACATCCTCTACACGCTTCGCGACGACCTCAAGCCTGACTCGACCTATTTGGGCCATCTCGACCTGACAGGTTCCCTGCTCCCCACCAAAGTGGCGCGCTCCGCCAACGACGCGCAAGGGCGCACGACCGAATACTTCCGCGACGAGTGGCTCGCGCTGAAAGCAAAACTGTATGATGGCAGTATCTTGCGCGTTTCGGGAATCCAAAAATCGAAGAAGCGAAAATCATATTGGAAACGCAGTCGCATCAGCGGCAAGATGAAGAGCAAGCCCGAAAAATTCAAAGGCACCGCGCACGACTTGAAAGTCCGCATTGTGCCGAACCCCGAAGTCTATAACATTGTCAAGACCAGCGCCGAGTTCAAACAAGGACTCAACATCGGCAAGTTCACCATCAGCCAATTAAGCGCTGAAGGCGGCATGGTCTCGTTCGTCGCCAACTCACCTTTTGAAGAAGTGGAACATGAAAATATCTTACAAATCCTCAAGTCGGCATACACCCTCCTGCAAAGAAAGGCGGCGTAAATGAGTCGCAAAGTTACTAATTACAAACTTCCGTCATTGCTTCGTGACAATCAAGCTTCGCTACACGTGACGGAGACATCGTCCTCGAAGGGGATTGCTTCGTCGGCTACGCTTCGTCTTCGCTCGTTGTCACTCGCTCCGTTCAGCGCGAGCCTCCTCGCAATGACGGACGGGGAAGAGGCGAAATGAATACTAGCAAAGTTATTCCGTTCGTGGTTGCTTTTGTTCTAGTCTGCCTCGTGATGGCGGTTGCCGCGTTGTTCTCGTTCAGCGGCTTGGCAAGATCGGAAGAGCGTCGTGTAGGGAAAGAGTGTAGATCTCGTTGGTCGCCGTATCCTTAAAAAAAAAAAAGAGAGGATAGCGAGGTGACGTAGGTCTGCGAGTGCATCCGTGAACACTGGTAGGACTAGTACC
>BQMV01000388.1 GCA_022181005.1 Anaerolineaceae bacterium
GTGCGGGGATGGACAGGATGATCCAACGCAACGTCATTGCCATGTCGGGTCGCGCGGTGGAAGCGGCGGGCGATGTGGATGTGTTACTGCTCGATAAAACGGGAACGATCACGCTGGGCAATCGTCAGGCGGTTGAATTTATTCCCGTCAACAATCTTCCCGTTCAAGAACTTGCCGAAGCCGCGCAACTCGCGTCATTGGCAGATGAAACTCCTGAAGGTCGTTCCATCGTGGTGCTGGCAAAAGAAAAATTTGGCTTACGCGGTCAAACAATGGAGAAGATGCACTTCGTTCCATTTACTGCTCAAACGCGCATGAGCGGAGTTAACTTACCCCCCTTACATCCCCCCAAATTGGACGAACTTCAGTCCAATTTGGGGGGAACGAGGGGGGTGGAAATTCGCAAGGGCGCGCCCGACACGATGATCGAGTTGATCCAGTCCAACGGCGGAGCAATCGCTTCAGACCTCAAGCCGACAGTTGATTCAATCGCCCGAACTGGCGGCACGCCCCTGGTTGTGACTCGCGACAACCAAGCCCTCGGCGTGATCCATTTGAAGGACATCGTCAAAGGCGGCATGAAGGAACGCTTCGCGCACTTGCGAAAAATGGGCATCAAAACCGTGATGATCACAGGCGACAACCCGCTCACCGCCGCCGCCATCGCCGCCGAAGCAGGCGTGGATGATTTTCTCGCGCAAGCCACGCCCGAAGCGAAGTTGAAATTGATCCGCGAATATCAAACGGGCGGACGACTGGTTGCTATGACGGGCGACGGCACAAACGACGCGCCCGCGCTCGCTCAAGCCGACGTTGCCGTTGCGATGAACACAGGCACGCAACCCGCGCGCGAAGCCGCCAACATGGTGGATTTGGACAGCAACCCAACCAAGTTGATCGAGATCGTGGAGATCGGCAAACAACTCTTGATGACGCGCGGCTCGCTGACCACCTTCAGCCTTGCCAACGATGTGGCGAAATATTTTGCCATCATCCCCGCCGCCTTCGCGTCCACCTATCCCATCTTAGGCGCTTTGAACTTTATGAAGTTGGCAACGCCAGAGAGCGCCATTCTTTCGGCGGTGATCTTCAACGCGCTCATCATCATCGCATTGATCCCGTTGGCGTTGCGCGGAGTGCCGTATCGCGCGGTCGGCGCGGCGCAATTGCTGAGAGATAATCTTTTAGTCTATGGTCTCGGCGGTTTGTTCGTGCCGTTCATCGGCATCAAATTGATTGACATGGTATTGGTCTGGTTGAGATTAGTCTAGGAGGCTGGCATGGCAATTCATAGTTTATCTCACTCGTATGTTGTGGAAAGCATCAGGCAGAAACCTTTTGTTTCAACTCGGAAAGAAGTTTCGATGAAGCCAAAAGAATTTTCAAAGATCATCAAGCATGTTTTGTTGGCGGCTCTCACAGTACTAGTAGCCGCTGGCGCAATTGCGCCCAACATATTGAACATACCGCTGGCATGGCAACCCTGGGTCTTCCTCACCTCCATCTTTTGGTTTGTCGCTTACTTTACAGGAACCTTTAACTCATGAACACACAACTTCGTCCCGCGCTGGTTATGCTGGCGCTCCTTACCCTGATCACGGGAGTTGTTTATCCGCTCGCTGTGACGGGCATTGCCCAACTTGCGTTTCCTCATCAAGCCAACGGCAGTCTCATCGTCATTGATGGGAAAACCTACGGCTCGGAATTGATCGGTCAGAATTTCGACGACCCGAAATATTTTTGGGGGCGCTTATCGGCGGTCAATTATGACTCTTCCACTTCATCTGGCTCCAATTACGGACCGATGAATCCCGCCTTGATGGAAGCCGTGCAAGCGCGGATTGACGCCCTGAAAGCGGCTGACCCCGACAACACGCTTCCGATTCCTGTGGACTTGGTCACCGCTTCGGGGAGCGGACTCGACCCCCACATCAGCGTGGACGCGGCGTTGTATCAGGCTGGTCGTGTGGCATCCGCCCGCGGGTTGAATGAAGCGGACGTCGTCGCGTTGATTCATCAGCACACCGACGGTCGTCAGTTTGGTTTTCTGGGCGAGCCGCGAGTCAATGTGTTGTTGTTGAATCTGGCTTTGGATGGAATTGAATAACATCCCTCACCCTAACCCTCTCCCAAAGGGAGAGGGGACTCGACTCCCTTCTCCAACGGGAGAAGGGTTGGGGATGAGGGTTAAAAGGAATACAATATCTTTATGCAACGCCCAGACCCTGATGAGTTATTGAAAAATATTCAAGCCGAAACGCACAACCGCGGAAAGTTGAAAATCTTTCTCGGTTATGCGGCGGGCGTGGGAAAAACTTACGCCATGCTTCAAGCCGCGCATCAACGCAGGGAACAGGGCATTGATCTTGTCGTCGGCTACATCGAAACGCATAAACGCAAAGAGACGGAAGAACTGGTAGAGGGGCTGGAAGTATTGCCGCGCAAACAGGTGGAATATCGCGGCACGACCCTGCCCGAAATGGATGTGGACGCGGTTCTGGCGCGAAAGCCCGCCATCGTGCTGGTGGATGAGTTCGCTCACACCAACGCTTCTGGGTCGCGTCATCCCAAGCGTTATCAGGACGTGCAGGAAATTTTGGACGCGGGCATTGATGTGTACACCACGTTGAACATTCAACATCTTGAAAGTATGAATGATATTGTGGCGCAAGTGACGGGCGTGGTGGTCAAAGAGACAATACCTGATTCTGCGATTGACGAAGCCTTTGAAATCGAATTGATTGACCTGCCGCCCGATGAATTATTGGCGCGGCTAAAGGAGGGCAAAGTCTACGTCCCTGAACAAGCCAGCCGCGCCATTGATAAGTTTTTCCGCAAAGGGAATCTGACGGCATTAAGAGAAATGTCCTTGCGGCGGGCGGCGGAACGCGTGGATAACCAAATGCGCGCATACATGCAAACGCGCGCGATTCAAGGTCCGTGGGCGGCAACGGAAAGGTTATTGGTTTGCATCAGTCCCAGCCCGTTGAGCGAGCGTTTGGTTCGCACAACCAGAAGATTATCCGAAGAATTAAACGCGGAGTGGATCGCGCTGTTTATTGAAACGCCGCAATCTATTGCAATGTCCGAGCCGAAACGCGAACGCGTGGCAAAGATATTGCAACTTGCGGAAGACCTGGGCGCGCGGTCTTATACCGTCAGCGCGGGCGCTTCCATCGAATCCATTTCACAGACTGTAATTGAATTTGCGCGGAAAAATAATATTACAAAAATTGTGGCTGGCAAACCCCTGCGCCCGCGCTGGCAGGAGATCATTCGCGGCTCGCTGGTGGATAACCTGATCCGCAAAAGCAGGGATGTAGACGTCTATGTCGTCGCCAGCGCCGACGCGCCGTCTTTTCCAGCGGACGAGAATCCCTTCAAGTTACGCAGTCCGCTTGCGCGTTATGCTTGGAGCGTTCTCCTTGTAGCGCTGGCTACCATCCTTGGCGTTTTCATCGGCTGGCGGCTTGAACCTACCAATCTTGTCATGGTGTATTTATTGGCGGTTGTGGTTGCCGCCATCTATTTAGGGCGCGGACCCGCCGTCCTGGCATCCATATTAGGCATCCTGGCGTTTGATTTTCTTTTTGTCGCGCCGCATTTTTCATTCTCCGTTTCCGATACGCAGTACCTGATCACATTTATTGCCTTGTTTCTGGTGGGCATGGTGATCAGCCAGTTAACGGCTTGGGCGAGCGAACAGGCGCAGGCGGCGCGTCAGCGCGAGGCGGAAACGGCAGAGTTGTACGACCTGAGCCGCGACCTGGCATCCTCTGCCGATCTTGAATCAATCTTGAAGCAGTTAAAAAAACATTTTGAACAAACGTTTGAAAAAGTAGTTGCGGTGTTGCTGGCAAAGGAGGACAAACTTGAAATACGGATCAGCAGTGATGATTTGCAATTAAGCGCGGAAGAAATTGCAGTGGCAGATTGGGTCTATCGCCATGCCGAGCCTGCGGGGCGTTATACCAACACACTGCCCGCCGCGCAACTACGATACCTGCCGTTGAAAACAGCGGGCGGCGTGGTCGGCGTGTTGGGGATCGGAAAATTGAATACGGCAGAAGCGGATCTTGCCCCCGCAAAACGCAGACTGGTGGAAGCCTTTGCCAACCAGGGGGCGCAAGCCATCGAGCGCGCCTTGCTGGAAGAGCAGACCCAAAAAATTTCTTTGATGCAATCGGCTGAAAAACTACAAGATCGG
>BQMV01000389.1 GCA_022181005.1 Anaerolineaceae bacterium
AATAAAGGGTGGTTTTTTTTTTCAAGCAGAAGACGGCATACGAGCTAAGGCCACGTGACTGGAGTTCAGACGTGTGCTCTTCCGATATAATTCACGCCGACGACGAATCCCTTGGCGATCGCGTCAAGCGGGTGGATGTTCAACTCGATCGCTTTTGTCGCGAGTTCGACAGCGATTTCCTTTTCGCCTTCGATGATGCTTTGCGCCATCCGCTCATACAATTCTTCCGACATGAATGGACTCCTTGAATGATTTCTGACAAATTTTTACCGCTAGGAACGCGAAGACCGCAAAGAAAGATCTTTTTCTCTTCGCGCGCGTTGCGCGTTTGGTAATTGGATCGCTTCAACGCGTATTTTCTAAAACCGTTTACCGCGAAGCTCGCTAAGATCGCAAAGAAAAATTTTTTTCCTCTTCGCGCGCTTTGCGTGCTTGGCAGTTAAATTATTTCCTCAACAACGACAATACCTGTTCCTCTTTTTCGCGCAACAACTCCGCTGGCGCAGGATGTTCGAGGTAAGTTTCTAACCATTTTCCCGATTCCATCACATGCTCGACAGAATAGAGCGCGGTTTTCGCGCCGTCGCGCGCTTTCAGCGCGTTAACGATGCGTAAGTGTTCATCGTGCATGGCGCTCATGCTGGCGACGAGAATTTCGGGTTTGCGGAATAGCGCTTCGTACAGAATCCAATCTGGGAAAGCGTTGGCGACGACGCCATACAACTTGATCAGTAATGCGTTCTGTGTGATGTCTGCAACGGCGGAATGAAAATCGCGGCTTAGCTTCCGCGCTGTAGACATTTCCTTTAGCGAGTCATGCTCTCTCATCTCGGCGACCATGAGCTCCAAGCTGGCAGCTTGCTCGGGCGTGATGTTCTTCGCTGCTTCTTGCGCAATGGCAACTTCAAGCATGAGTCGCAAGCCGTACGCTTCAATAACGTCTTTCATCACGATCTCGCGCACGCGCACTCCGCGATATGGAACGCGTTCTGCCAGCCCCGCCGACACAAGCAGGTCGAGTCCTTCGCGGACGGGAGTCATACTCACGCCGAGTTGAGTCGCGATCTCATCCTGTCGCAGCCATGCGCCCGGTTTATATTCGCCTGAGATGATCTTTTCGTGTAAAACCTCAAAAAGATCTTCCTTGAGAGGACGCTTCTGCGTAGATTTACCTTCTTTTTCGAGCGTAGGGTATGCAGCCACCTTATCTCCTTTTGTAGAGCGGGTAGGCAGATTATAAATTATATATAATTTTGTGTACAGGAGGGATTGTGAACTATCAGTTAATTGTAAAGTCGTTTCTGTTCGATGTATTCGCGCACGGACGTTGGAAGATAGTAGCGCACTGATCGTCCTTCGGCGATACGGTTGCGGAGTTCGCGCGAGGCGATTTCCAAAAGCGGCGTATCTACATAGTGGATTTTTGCGCGAATACCTGGCAAGTCGCGTTCTAGTTCATCTAAGACGGCGTTCTCATGCGGGCGTTTCATCACGCCGATCTCGTGACAGGCTGCGACGATCTCTCGCGGCTCGCGCCAGGTGGGCAGGTCGCGCAATGAATCGCCGCCGATGATCAAGATTATTTCGGCGCCTGGATTTTGCTCCGCTATAAGGCGAATCGTGTTTAGCGTGTAATGCGGACCTGGGCGATCCAACTCGACGCGTGAGAGTTCGAACAGCGGGTTATCTCCAATAGCGAGATTGACCATAGCGAGGCGGTGTTCAGTCGGCGTGATCTGTTGATTGAGTTTGTGAGGCGGTATCGGCGTTAGAATCCACAGCAGGCGATCCAACTCCAATTGCGATTGCGCTTCTGAAGCGAGGATCAAATGTCCAAGATGAGGCGGGTCAAACGTCCCGCCGAAGAGACCGATGCGTTGCGGCATGTCAGAAGTATAATTCAAATATGGCAACCAAATCTTATTACGAAGAACTCAAAGAAAAAATCCATTTTCATAATCATCGCTATCACGTGATGGATTCGCCCGTCATCAGCGATGCGGAATTCGACAAACTGCTGAACGAACTCAAGCGGATCGAAGCCGAGCATCCCGACTGGATCACGGCGGATTCGCCGACGCGTCGCGCGGGAGCCAAGCCTGCCGACCGCTTCGACAAGGTGCGCCACCCCGCGCCGATCCTCTCGCTCGCCAACGCGTTCGGCGCGGACGACGCGCGCGCATGGCTGGAACGAGTCAAACGGATTGATGATCGCGTCGAGAAAGCGAAGTTCGTGGTCGAGCCGAAGATTGACGGCTTGTCTGTTGTCCTGCATTATCGCGATGGAGTCTTCGTGCAGGGCGCGACGCGCGGCGATGGCGAAGTGGGGGAAGATATTACGCAGAATTTGAGGACGATACGTTCCATTCCGCTGAAGATTCCCGTGCAGAAAAGTAAACAGTCATCAGTGATCAGTGTGCCGAAGTATCTGGTGATTCGCGGCGAGGCGTTCATGCCTGTGAAAGAGTTTGAGGCGTTGAATCGAAAATTGGAGGAGGCGGGCGAGAAGACGTATCAAAATCCGCGCAACACGGCGGCGGGGTCGTTGCGCCAACTTGATTCGGAATTGACGGCGTCGCGTCCGCTCACGATTTTGGTGTATCAAATTGTTCACGCGGAGGGCGGGAAGGTTCCAACATCACAATGGGAGATTTTAGAATATCTCAAGGCGTTGGGATTTCCCGTCACGGATATTGCAAAGCGTTTCGATGATTTTGAAAAAGCGATTGCCTACACTGAATCATGGGAAAAGAAACGCGATGACTTGTCGTATGAAACCGATGGCATGGTCATCAAGATTGACGACCTGACTCTTGCGGCAGAACTTGGCTTTGTGGGCAAAGATCCGCGCGGCGCGATCGCGTTCAAATTCCCTGCGCGTGAGGTGACGACGACTCTCAACGACATCGGCGTGGCGGTGGGACGCACAGGCGTGTTGACTCCGTATGCGGTGCTCGAAGCGGTTGAGATCGGCGGCGTGATCGTCGAACGCGCGACGTTGCATAATTTCGATTACATCGCGGAGAAAGATATCCGCATTGGTGATCGCGTGCTGGTGAAACGCGCGGGCGAGGTGATCCCGTATGTCATCGGTCCCGTCGTGGATGCGCGCAAAGGCAAGGAGAAAAAGTACAAGCCGCCGACGAAATGTCCCGCGTGCGGACAGGATGTTGAGCATTTCGAGGGCGAGGTGGCGTGGTATTGCGTCAATGCGGCTTGTCCCGCGCAGTTGGTGCGCAACATCGAGCATTATGTCTCGCGCGGCGCGATGGATATTGAAGGATTGGGAATCAAGATCGTCGAACAACTCATCGAGTCGGGTTTGGTCAAGGATGTGGCAGACCTGTATACGTTGAAGCGAGATCAATTGCTCGCGCTCGAAGGATTCAAAGACAAGAAGACGGATAATCTCTTGTCCGCGATTCAAAACTCGAAGACTCAGTCGCTGGCGAGGTTGATCGCCGCGCTGGGAATCCACGGCGTCGGCGAGGTGATGGCTGGGGACTTGGCGGTAACTTTCCCTGAGTTGGAGGCGTTGTCCAAATCCAGCGCGGAGGAGTTGCAACAGATCGAGGGGCTGGGTCCGAACATCGCCGAGTCCATTGTGGATTGGTTCGCGCGTTCGTCGAATCAGAAGTTGTTGAAGAAGTTGAAAGCGGTGGGGATGTGGCCGAAAGGTGGAAAGTCGAAAGTGGAAAGCCGGGCGTCAGATGTATTTGGTGGGTTGACTTTTGTTGTGACGGGGACGTTGCCCACGTTTTCGCGTGACGATGCGAAGGCGTTCATCGAGTCGCATGGCGGCAAGGTGACCGACAGCGTCAGCAAGAAGACGAGTTATTTGGTGCTGGGCGAAAACCCAGGGTCGAAATTCGATAAGGCGAAGGCATTGGGGGTGAGAATCATCGGCGAAGCAGAATTGAAGAAGTTGGCGAAATAATCCCGAAGGGATGAAATGATTCTAGCCATGGCGCAATACGTATCAAATCCCGAAGGGATGGCATAATTCGTCCGAAACCTATGACACCCCTTCGGGGTTCGGAATTAATGAA
>BQMV01000390.1 GCA_022181005.1 Anaerolineaceae bacterium
TATGTGAAGCCGCGCGATTGCGTCCCGTCGCCGTTCACGCGCACGGGCTTGCCCTCGCTGATCCACTGCGCGAACCGCAGATGCGCGAGGTCGGGTCTACCCGCAGGACCGTAGACGGTGAAAAAGCGCAGGATGCTGACGTCTATCCCGTAGAGGTGATGATACGCGTGACACATCGCCTCTGCCCCTTTTTTGCTTGCCGCGTACGGCTGGAGCGGCTCGCTGCTGTCAGCCGATTCGGAAGTCGGATACGGCGGGTCTTCGCCATAGATACTCGACGTGGACGCGACGAGGAATTTTTTGATCCCGTTTTCTTTGCACAACTCAAGCATGTTCAACGTGCCGATCATGTTCGTCTCGACGAACACCCAGGGATTATCCACGCTTGCTCGCACGCCCGCGCGCGCCGCGAGGTTAATGACCGCGTCGAACTTCTCGCCCTTGAACTTCTCGATGATGGACTTATCCGCCACATCCAATTTATGGAAGGTGAATCCCTGCATCGCCTGCAACTTCTTCAGGCGATACTCCTTGATGCGCGGATCGTATGCGTCGTTCATGTTGTCCACGCCGACGACGGTGTGACCGTCTTGAAGCAATAATTCCGCCGTCCGCGCGGCGATGAAGCCTGCTATGCCTGTGATTAAGTAGTTTGACATGTGTGCGCCTTTATGCAATACACAATACTTCGTACTTCGTATTTAGAGTCTGACGACTTTCTCATTTCCTTTTGATATTTTTCGCGTCGCGTTCCTGCTATCGAACACGAAATTTGCTGAATTGACAATCGCCTCGTAGTCATACGCCTTGTGATTCGTGATGATGACCACCGCGTCCGCATCTTTCACCGAGGACATCATGTCCTTCACGCTATCCATGTGCCAGCCTTCGGTCTCGTGATGGATGTGAGGAATGTACGGGTCGTGATATTCCACTTTCGCGCCTTTGTTTTGCAACAAGCCGATCACATCCAGCGCGGGCGATTCGCGGACGTCGCTCACGTCGGGTTTGTACGCCACGCCGAGGACGAGAATCTTCGATCCCTTCAATGCTTTGCTTTTATCGTTCAACGCGTCCATCACGCGCTCAACAACGTAACGAGGCATGTTGGTGTTGATCTCAGACGCCAACTCGATGAAGCGCGCATTGTAATTGAACGATTTCATCTTCCACGAAAGATACAGCGGATCAATTGGGATGCAATGTCCGCCCAAGCCGGGACCTGGCGTAAATTTCATGAAGCCGAACGGTTTCGTCGCCGCCGCGTCTATCACCTCCCACACATCCACGCCGAGACGTTCGCACATCATCGCCAGTTCGTTGACCAGCCCAATGTTGATCATGCGGAATGTGTTTTCCAGCAGTTTCGCCATCTCCGCCGCCTCCGCAGACGAGACGTGATGCACGACGTCAATCGCGCCCTCGTACCAAGCCGTCGCTACTTCGCCGCACGCTTCGGTAATTCCGCCCATCACTTTCGGGGTATTTTTGGTTGTGAAATCCACCCGTCCGGGGTCAACGCGTTCGGGAGAGAACGCAAGGAAAAAGTCTTCGCCCACTTTGAGTCCATTTTCATTGCTGAGTTTTGGAAGCAACAACTCGCGCGTCGTGCCGGGATAGGTCGTGGATTGCAACACGACCACCATGCCTTTGTGCATATACTTCGACAACTCGTCCGCGGCGGAGATGATAAACGACATATCCGGGTCGCCCGTCTGACGGAGCGGAGTCGGCACGCAGATGCTGACCGCGTCCATTTCTTTCAGCGCGGAAAAATCCGTCGTCGCGGTGAAGTGACCGGACTTCACCAACTTTTCAACCGACTCGCTCTTCACGTCGGGGATGTAGGAAACGCCGCCCTTGAGCGAATCAACTTTCCCTGCGTCGGGATCGATGCCCGTCACCTTGAATCCCGCCTCCGCGAAAACAACCGCGAGGGGGAGTCCCACATAGCCGAGTCCAAGAATCGCAACCCGGGCATTTTTATTTTTTAGCTTTTGAATCAAATCTTCTTTCAACATTCTTTTCCTTAATGTCCGTCATTGCGAGGAGCCCGAAGGGCGACGAAGCAATCTCCAACACCGTAACGGAGATTGCTTCGCTCCGCTCGCAATGACGAATTGTTAGAACATACTCATCTGCTTCGGGTCATCCTCTTGCGGCTCTTCCACTTTTTTCACTGGCGCGGACTTTCCCAAACCTTTGCGAGCCTCCTCCAACAACTCGGGCAACTTTGCGAAGTCAGCCAGGATCGCGGGCTTGAGCGCGGCTTGATGCAGCGCCGCGGCGGGATGGAACATGGCGATCACATAACGCTCGCCGACTTTCTTCATCTGCCCATGCACCGCGCTGATCTTCGCGCCGGGGAAAAACTTGTTCATCGAAAAGCGACCGAGCGTGACGATGATACTGGGATCAATGGCTTGGATCTGCCGTTCGAGATACTCGTTGCACGCGGCGAGTTCATCGGGTTGCGGATCGCGGTTTTCGGGCGGGCGGCATTTTACCACGTTGCCGATCCACACATCCGCGCGCGTCACGCCCGCCTGCGCGAGGAGCTGGTCGAGAAACTTCCCCGCCGCGCCCACGAACGGACGTCCCTGCTCGTTTTCGTGAAAGCCCGGTCCCTCGCCGATGAACATGATCTCGGCGGCGGCGGGTCCCTCGCCCGGCACAGACTTCTTGCGCGAATGATGCAACGCGCAGTTCGTACACACAGTCACTTCTTTTGCAATTTGAGCAAGGGTTTCTTCAGCGGTCATAAGTTCTCCAATAACGGTTCAAGGTCGTAGGTCAAAGGTCGAACGATTGACCTGCGACTTTCAACTTTCAACTTTCAACTTATATAACGTCATCAAAATCGCATCTTCATTATTATCGCGATAATAACGCGGGCGGCGTCCCGACTCTTCAAACCCGAATTTGCGATACATCTCCTGCGCGGCAGAGTTGCTCTCGCGCACCTCCAACACGGATGTCAACGCGCCTTCGTTCATCATGGATTGCAATGTGTGAACCAACAACTTGCTCGCAATTCCTTGCCGACGAAAATCGGGATGCGTGGCAATCGTCGCGATGTGCGCTTCGTCCACCAACAGCCACGCGACGATCGCGCCGACGACTTTCCCATCTTCCTCCGCCACCCACGCGCGCGATGCGGGGTTATCCATGATCTCGAATCGAAACGAGCGTTCAGGCCACGGCAAACTGAACGAGGTTTTGTCAATCGCAACAACTTGCGCGAGATCATCGAGCGTCATGCGGCGGATGTTCATGAGTCAATCGGCGCGGCGGTGTGCAGATAGATCGGAGCGAGCGACGCCGCATCATCCACGTTGCCGTTTTGAAAACGCGCCCACGCGAGTTTTGCCAACATCGCGGGCTTGCGTTGTGAATCTTCAAGTGAAATCAATTGCGCGTTTTTATTTTCACTAATTTTTTGACGAACTTCGCCCGTGAACTCTCCGCACACTAGCGACGGGCTCGCCACTTCATCCTTCAACGCCTCCGCCGACACGACTCGTGCCAGACCGTCAGCCTGCCACACGCCCTCGACATTTTTATACCAACCCAGCGCAAACCGCCCGCGCCCGGCTTGGATCGCCACCGCCAGCGGAAGATTCGACTCGGCTTGCGCGCGCGCAAGAATGTCAAGAGTAGGAATCCCGATGAGAGGAATGTTCCGCGCGAAGACAATTCCTTTTGCCAATGCGAGACCAACACGCAAACTTGTAAACGAACCGGGACCAATCGCAACGCCCACCGCAGTGATGTCCTCCATTATCAAATTACAACAAGCCAACAAATCCTGAATCGCCGGCGCAAGTTCAATCGTGTGATGTTGACTGCTCCGCCACGCGCGTTCACCGCGGACTTGTTCCCCATAGTAGATCGCCAGCCCCATACATTCATTGGACGTGTCCACAGCCAGCAACATCACTTACCTCCGCGGATTAGATCGAGCAGGGCTTCGTATCGCTTGCCTCGCGCGTTGAA
>BQMV01000391.1 GCA_022181005.1 Anaerolineaceae bacterium
GCGAGAAGATGGAAGGGACAGATCAACGAAGTGGCGAAAGCGGGCGAGAACTTGGAGGTCCACCCCGAAGACGATCACAACACGCTGGCTGGGACGATGAATCCGCAAGAGACGCTTAACGAGCACACGATGACTCTCTTCTTGCGCGGGCCCTCCGACCATCCGCGCAACAGGCTGAGGTCTGACCTGACGCGCAAAGCCTTCATGCTCGAAGGTATGAACACAGACTACGTAGACGCGCGCGGCGAAACTCCCCTCGCTCACATGTGGACGTCCATTTTGTTTGGCGATTACATGGCATATTATTTAGCCATGGGCTACGGCGTTGACCCCACGCCGATCCAGGCGCTGGTCGAATTCAAAGAAGCGATGAAAGAAGAGAAGTAAAAAAGCGACCCGATCAAGGTCGCCTTTTTGAACATAGATACAATAGGCTATTTTCCAGCCAAGACTTTTTTCTCTGGCATGGCAGAGATCAATGCCCGAAGAGCTTTATTCACTTGATCCGACGAAGTGAAAACTTTGGCAATATCTGGCTCGATGAGGACGACGAGCGGCTCGTTTTTCATCTTCGCGGCAAAACGGTTGCGTTTTGCTTTCCGATAATCGAAACGATACTCGGAAGCCATCTCCTGAATATTACGGGGTTTGGTTGTTGATGTTTTCTTCATAGTCTTTGATTTCCAGTCGCGTAGCGGGGCGCGCGCTGACGATTCGTATCGTATCTTCGTATCTCTCCACAAAACATACCAAAATCATTCGACGCACTGCTGAGATACCGATAATGATCTCACGGTGTTCATGCTCTGAATGGGCGGTGTCGCCAAAGATAAACGCAAGCGGGTCTTTGAAAACAGTGATGGCTTCCTCAAAAGTGACGCCATGCTTTCGTATGTTGCTTGCGGCTTTGGCTGGGTCCCACTCGAATTTCATGCGGGAAGTATAGTCTTATTCCGTTTCAAAATCAACAACAATTCTGGCAAATATGGTTTAATACTCCTATGAGTTTGAAATCATCTGCTCGTTCAATTATCTATCAAACCGAAAAACTTCTCCAGCGCGTTCGTTTTACTTCTCAGCCTGTCGCCCTGCCCATCCTCCTCGGCATTTCCTTCCCCAAAAGCGGAACGCACCTGCTCGATCAAATTTTGCTTGGCTTCTCGAATGTCGCACCGTATGCAAAGCGATTGCATTCGTTCTATGCCGAGTATGAAGGTGAAAGCGGAGTCAAGCGCGCGCCTGAACAGGCGATTCGTTGGCTTGATTCACTCCACCCGCGCGATGTGGCGTCGGCGCATCTCTTTGCGCGACCCGAAGCGGTTGCGCGTGTCTGTTCACAAAAATTCATTCCCTACTTCATCTTCCGCGATCCGCGCGATGTGGTCGTCTCGCACGTGTTCTACGTCACCGAGATGGAAAAGAATCACGTCCATCACGCCTATTACCAGTCGCTTCCCGATTTTGATTCGCGTCTCAAGGTCAGCATTTTGGGCAGACCAGACGCGGGCATTGAATTCCCGAATATCGCCGAACGCTTCGCTCCGTACATGGATTGGCTGAATCACCCCGAAGTCCTTTCCATCCACTTTGAGGATTTGATTAACGACCGCGCCGCGACCCTGACTCGCATTCTGGATCATTTCCTCACCCGCGTCCCGCTTCATTCGCCCCGCGAGTTGATTCTCGACTCTTTGGAATCGTCCATCAACCCCAGCCGTTCTCCCACTTTTCGTTCGGGGAAGACTGGCGAATGGAAAAAATATTTCACCGACGAACACAAAAAGATTTTCGATGATGTGGCGGGTGATATGTTAGAAAAATTAGGATATGAATTGTAGGGGCGACAGGCCTGTCGCCCCTACTCAATGAATTATGAACTGCTCCATCGTCATCCGCGCATATAACGAAGAGAAACACATCGGGCGTTTGCTGGAGGGAATCAAACAGCAGACTCTAAAAGATGTGGAGATTATCCTTGTTGATTCAGGCTCGACGGATGCGACGGTTTCCATTGCCGAATCGTTCGGCGCGCGGATCGTGCGAATCGCTTCGGGGGAGTTTATGTTCGGGAGATCGCTCAATTTCGGGGTCCGCGCAGCGACGCGGGAGTTCGTCGTCATCGCCAGCGCGCATGTCTATCCCGTCTATCCCGATTGGTTGGAGTCGTTGTTGCGTCCGTTTGAGGATGAAAAGGTCGCACTCACGTACGGCAAACAGCGCGGACCCGACTCGGCAAAATATTCGGAACAGCAAATTTTCCATCGGTGGTACCCCGACGCGAGCAACTCGGATCAGCCGACCGCGTTTTGCAACAATGCCAATGCCGCGATACGAAAAAGTTTATGGGAGAAGAATCCCTACGATGAGACTCTGACGGGGCTCGAAGACTTGGCGTGGGCGAAGTGGACGAAAGAGCAGGGGTACAAGATCGCGTATGTGGCAGAGGCGGAGATCGTCCACATCCACGATGAAACGCCGCGCGGCGTGTTCAACCGTTATCGCCGCGAAGCGATGGCGTTCAAGCGGGTTTACCCCGAGTCGCATTTCAGCGTGTATGATTTTGTGCGATTGACGGTCACAAACATTTTCAGCGACCTGTGGCATGCGGCGCATGAACGAGTGTTATGGAAGAATCTCGTTTCGATAGTTTGGTTCCGCTTCATGCAATTTCACGGCACGCGCATGGGACATCGCGAGACGAGCCTGGTCACGCCGCAGTTGCGCGAGACGTTTTATTATGCGCGGGAACGAAAGACGAAAGAGGAAAGTGAGAGAGGAGTGGAGCCGATACGGTATCAACCTTGAAGCGCTGATCGCGTCTAACAATTACAATATGGATATTAAACCGTTTCTGGATATTGCCTCTCGCGACCATTCACACCTCTGCCCGCGGCAGATCCTTGGCGTTCGCATCGGGCTTAAGGGGCTGGCTGTTTGCGGTATAGATGAGTCGTCTAAAGCCAAACATTTGCTTGTCATCTCCGAGACCGACGGCTGTTTTGTGGATGGAATCATCGCCGCGACGAAATGCACCGTAGGGCATCGCACATTGCGAATCGAAGATTACGGCAAAATCGCGGCGACGTTTGTCAACGTGAAAACAAATCGAGCAATTCGAATCTCTCCAACTTTAGATGTCCGCGAAAAAGCGAATCTATATGCGGCTGAAGAAAAACGTCGCTACTTCGCGCAGTTGCAAGCCTACCAATTCATGCCTGATGAAGAGTTGATGAGGGCGCAAGAAATCAAATTGAACTTCAATATACGCGATGTTATCTCTCGCGCTGGCAAACGAGTCAATTGCGAGAAATGCGGGGAAGAAGTTATCAATGAAAGAGAAGTTTTGATGGAAGGGAAAATTTATTGTAAGTCTTGCGCTGAGGCGGGATACTATCACATTGTGAAAACAACAGTTAGTCAACATATTGTTTGAGAAGAATTGAACTGCGAAGCACGCTAAGGGCGCGAAGAAAACCTTTAAATCTTTGCGTGCTTCGCGCTCTTAACGGTAGAAAATTTTAACCTTGTCAAAATAAAAAACTGGCTATATACTCATTGAGTGAGTATATATGAACGAAAATAAACATTTTGGCAATCTCTCTCCCGAATTCGCATTGCTCGGGTTTCTCGTCGCAGGTCAAAGCCACGGCTATGATCTGCATCAACGCTTTGTTGCAGAGTTAGGTCATGTTTGGCATTTGAGTCAGAGTCAGGCGTACGCCATCTTGAAGCGCCTCGAGACTCGCGGCGATATTTCCGCTCACATCGTCGAGCAGGAGAAACTTCCCGCCCGCCAAATGCTTCGTATCACGGCTCAGGGACGTAGGCGATTCTTCGAATGGCTCGAACTCGGTATCGGCACGAACGCCCGCTCCATTCGTTTGGAATTTCTGAGATCGGAAGAGCAC
>BQMV01000392.1 GCA_022181005.1 Anaerolineaceae bacterium
CCTGACGATAATCCTCCCACGGATGCCACGCGGGCAGATATTCACCGAAATGCACATGCGCCGAGATCACACGCCCGATCTCGCCCGCGGAGATCAACTGCTTGGCTTTCATTATCCCTGGGTGAAAACGGAATTGGAATCCAACCACGACGCGCCCGCCGCCCTTCTTGAGCGCGGACTCGAGTTCGTCAATGCGATCCATCGAATGTGAGAGCGGCTTCTCCAGCAAAAGCGAGCATCCCGTTTCCGCGGCGGGGATGGCGACATCAAGATGAAGCGATGTGGGATTCGAAACGATGACCGCGTCGGGTTTGTGTTTTTCGAGCGCGGCTTGCAAGTCGGTTTCTTGAGGGAACCCTGCCAGGTCTTCTTCGGGCATGGTCGCTTTGCGCGTGCGATATAAAACAATATCCTTTTCGCCCAACGCGATGAGATTCCGCATGTGGCGGCGACCGATGGAACCAAGACCTGCGATGAGAAATTTCATAAGATTTTTCCGCACATGTCATTGCGAGCGCAAGTTGCGAAGCAATCCCCTGACCAGCGAGGAGATTGCTTCGTCGCAACAAACGCTCCTCGCAACGACATGATTACCACTTAAAATCCTTCTCAAACTTCCACTTGACCAACATCTCACCTGCGACCTCTTTGAACACAGATTTATCCTTCGCGGAAAATAATCTCTGCCAGTTACCCGCCTGTCCCTTTGGGAGAAAAGACGCGATTTCCTCATCCCGTTTTGTCTGCCACTCCTCATCGGGGTTGGATGTCATCTCGGCTTGAATCGTCTTCTCCAGCGATTTGTGAATCGTCTTCACGCCGAGAAATTTCCACAGGCGAGTCATTTCTTTGAACGGGGATTTCAGCAAATCCTCATAGCGCAGACTGAAATAGTTTTTGCCATACAGTTTTCGCGCTTCGTCGTCGGTCTCTTGCAAGTTAGTCACCCATCCCTTCGCCACGCGGCGGATGAACGACTCGGTGAAGATCGAACGGCGTCCGTCGCTGAACGAAGCGGGATCAGCCCGAAGGTCCGCAATGATGCGTTTGTCTTCCGCGGACAAAAATTTGGAGTCCTCCACAAAATTCCGAAAGCGTTCCGAGATCAGCACATCGCGTCCATCGCGGACGATGTAGACGAGTTTCGCGTCGGGGTAGATCGCGTGCATATCGCGGACTGCCGCGCCATGAATCGTAGAGGAGGGACTCTTGTCGCCGACGATGCGTTTGCCTTCGCGCGCTGCGTCGCGTTCCATGATGAAATCGGCGGTGGTGCGGAGGACGAGCGGCGAGAGATCGCGCGCATGATTCCAGCGATTCGACTTGCGCGTGAGCCACTCTTCCATTTCAGGCGAATCGACCAGCGCCTTCAACAGCGGCTTGCGCGTGAAGAAGTGCGCCTGATAGTTGCAATGCACGTCGGGATGCAAACGCGCGAGGCGCATGAGAAGCGTGGTGCCAGAGCGCGCATGACCGAGGATGAAAAATTTTTCGCGCGGAAAGAATTGTTTTACTTCGTCCACTTCCTCGCGCGTGATGGCAGGGATGGCGTTACGGCTTTTCTTTTTTGGTTCGCCTTTGAGGAGAATGCGCGCGGCGGATTTGATGCGGGAAAGCATAATCATCCCTTCCAATTCAACATGATTAATCCCGCAAGACAAATAAAAATTCCAGTTATGTTGACCCAACTCAAATTATCTTTGAAAACGAGAATCGCCGCTGGCACAAGAATGAGCGACGCGGCTATATTGACGAACACGGCAGCGATGCCTAAATTCCAGCCGGAGCGATAGACGAGCAGGAATCCGAACTCGATTCCCACGACGGCGAAGGCAAGCCCGACGCTCGCCCAATTCAGTTGTTTGAGTTCCGCCGCGAGTCCGTTTTGAATGGGAAAGAAAAAGAAGCCCAGCAAGGTAATGACAAAAGCGACGGCATACGTCGTCAGGAGCGAGACCGTGAAATTCACATGAGCCGGCGTGCTTTTTGCCGCAAAGTGATAGAGAGCGCTGGAACAAATAGCCAGCGTAATCGAAAAATAGAATAAAAACATGGATTTATTCACGATTCTCTACGGAACATGAGAGTTTTTCACCGCTAAGCATGCTAAGCTCGCTAAGTTACAAAGGTTTTCTTTGCGTTCTTTGCGGGCTTCGCGGTCGAGATCAAGGGTAGGAAATTTATGACTCAAATTTTCTCACCCCGCTCACATCGGCAAACAGCGCCAATTCGCGGATGGTCTTTTTGCGAACTGGGTGGACAAAATCGGGCGCAATATCCATCATCGGCAAAAGCACGAATCCGCGTTCGTGCATCAACGGATGTGGAATCGTCAGACTCGGCGAGTACAACACCAGATCGCCGTAAAACAAAATATCAATATCAATCAAGCGTGGACCATACTGAAAGGACGACTTCCGTCCTAACGCCACCTCGAGTCGTTTGAGATGTTTGAGCAACGGCTCCGGCTTGAGGTACGTCTCGACGCGCACGACCTGATTGAGGAACTTATTCTGATCCTCATATCCCCACGGGTCGGTTTCGTACACGCTCGATCTTGCCTTCACATCCATCTGCGGCGGCAAAGAAGCGATCGCTTCTTTTAAGTTCGCTAAACGGTCGCCAAGGTTCGAGCCAAGCGCCAAATAGACAACATACTCTTCCATACTTTATCCTATATCCAATACTCGCCTGAATGCGCAACCGCGCTGCGCGTCAATCTCTTTATCGCTTATTTTACCCTCGAACCGCGTTCACAAAGTCGGCTAACAACCCGTACGCCGTTTCCTCGGGTCCGCTTTTCATGCCTTCGCGCTCCGAAACGCTGATCGAATAATCGGGCAACACGTCGGTTCCGAACGTCAGCCCGGTAGACGAACCCAGCATGCCGTATAACGGCGAGGATGAATCAACGAGTTCGGGCGCAACTCTCGCTTTGATGCGACTGCCTGCCCGTTCAGCGGACGCGATCAACTTCCAACGCTTCTTCTCGACTTTTGCCTGCTTCACCATCTCAGCCGTGATCTCCCTTATGCCTTTTCGCTCCACCTCCTGCGGCTTGAGCGGAGAGTCCATCAGTACCGTCGCCAGCGCGGACACTTTGATCGCCGCGTCCCAGCCGTCCACATCGCCCGATGGATCCGTCTCCGCGATGCCGATGCTCTGACAATATTTCACCGCGTCGTCAAACGACTCGCCGTCTTCCATGCGCGAAAGGATCAAATTCGTCGTCGCGTTGATGATTCCTTTAAACGAAGTTAACTCAGCCAGCGGCATCGCCTCACGAAACGTCGAAAAGACGGGCGAGCCTCCCAACACCGTTGACTCAAACCGAAACTTTTTATCTTTCGACTTCGCCAGCGCGGTCAACTCTTGATACGCGTGGACGACTGTCCCTTTGTTCGCAGTAATCGCGTGCATGTCCGCATTCAACGCCGCGCGGACGTGGTCAATGGCGGGTTGACCAGATTCATAATTGACGGGGGAATTTTCAAACATAACATTGGCTTGGGAGTGTTGAATAACATCTAGAGAATTAGATACTAGAGAATTAGAGAATTGGGCGATGGAATTTCCACTTTCCACTTTTTCCAACGCCTGCACAACATCAATCCCCTCAGGGTCCACCGCAAAGCCATGACGTCCCGTAGCGATGCCTGTGACAGAATACGTGATGTCGTAGCTTGATTTCAACAAGTCGCGTTTGCGCTCGAGCAATCGAGCCAACGATCTCGCGACGTTTCCAAATCCGATGAAGCATAGTTTGTAGTGCATAAAGACTCCTGTGTTTGAGTTTCAAGTTTCAAGTTCCATGTTTCATGTTTCCAGATCGGAAGAGCACACGTCTGAACTCCAGTCACGTGGCCTTATCTCGTATGCCGTCTTCTGCTTGCAAAAAAAAAAATATCAAAA
>BQMV01000393.1 GCA_022181005.1 Anaerolineaceae bacterium
GTTCGTGCATCCGTTTGCTGAGCCAGCCGAACAGCATAATTGCCTCGATCAACAACGCGATCTCGGCAAACGCAATGACCGGCGCGCCGATGGATTTGAAATTTGTGATCCCGAAATAGCCGATGCCGATGAACAGGAGGAAACGCAGGATGACTGCGACCAGCGGGAACAACGGTTCTTTGCGCGCATAGAACGAACGGGACGCGATCTCTTGAATCGAATAGCCGGTCAACGTGATGAGGTAGGCGCGAGTCGTCCATGTGATGAGCGAGGAAATTTCCGCGTCAAAGCCGAACGCGGCGCGCACAAGCGGATTTATCCCCGCCGCCATCACTGCTGCGATAGGGATCGTGAGGGCGATCAAAACTCGAAGGGCGCGTTCGATCGCCAAGCGGAACTCATGCCACCCGTCGCGCGAAGCGAGTTCTGAAAGAGTCGGCAACATCGCGGTGGCTATCGCCGTCCCAAGCAGAGTCTCCGGTACTTGCATGATCATCCAGCCATAGGCGAGCGAGGTGACCGCGCCGGGCTGGTCGAGCCGCGAGGCGAGGTTGTCGCGGGCGATGACGACCAATTGAATCCCGAACATGGTTAGCAAGCGAGGCGCGAGCAATTTCAACGCTTCGATCAAGCCGGTATCGCGCAGGTTGAGGGCGGGCGTCCATTTGAATCCGTATTTGAACAGCGCGGGGATTTGAACAAGCAGATGCAATGCCGCGCCGATGATGACGCCGTACACCAGCCCGTAAATTCCAAAGCGCGGAACGAGGACGACCGCGCCGAAGATCTGACCGACGTTGTACATGGTGGGCGCGAGCGCGGGCAAAAGAAAATGCTGGTTGGCGTGCAGGCTTGCCATCACCAGCCCGCTGATCGAAAAGATGATCAGCCCGATGAGATTGAGCCGCATCAGTTCAGCCAGCAGTTTGCGCTGTTCCGCTCCGAAGCCGGGCGCGATGCCGAATTCGGCATTCACAATGGATTCGGCAAATATGGCGACGATGATCGCAAGCGAGGCGGTCAGAATAAACGCAAAATTGGCAACGCGCGAAAACAATTCCCATGCGGCGGCGCGTCCCTTTGTGGTGAGGTATTCGCTCATCAACGGGATGAACGCGATCGCCATCGCGCCGCCGGAGATCAACGCGAACAACACATCGGGCAGGTTGTTCGCGGCGTTGAACGTGTCGAGCATGTCAACCGAATCGGCGAATTGACGCGAGATGATGCCCACGCGCACGAAGGCGAGGACTTTGTCCAAGCCGAAGAAGGTCGCGATCAAAAGCGATGTGCGCGCGAGAAATGAAAATTTTGAAGTGTCGAATTTAAAGTAGGGCATGGGTGGGTATCATTATGTATTGTCCAATGGAGATTGCTTCGTCGGTCTTCGACTGCGCTTCGCTCCGCTCAGACCTCCTCGCAACGACATGTGTTTTTTATCAAAAAGTTCCTTGGATGATTCCGCCGTCCACGTTCAGCAAGACGCCCGTGATGTACGACGCGGCAGGCGAGACGAGGAAGACGGCGGCGTTGGCAAATTCTTCGGGACGCGCCATCCGACCCAGCGCGGTGGATTCAACTTGCATTCGCTTCTCATCCGACGGGGAGGTCTGATTCTTCTCTCCTCGAGCCTTCATCAACTCCTCGACTCGTTCCGTCTCCGTCCAGCCTGGCAGAATGGAGTTTAAACGGATTCCCTCCTTGCCCAGTTCCAACGCCAGCGACTTGGTCAGTCCCGCCGTTGCCGCGCGGACGCTGTTCGAGATGAGCAAATTGGGAATCGGCTGTTTGACCGAATACGAAGTGACAGTCAACACGCTCGCCGCATCCGATTTCCGCAAATGCGGCAACGCGGCTTTGATCAACCGCACATGACTCATCAGGCACAAGTCAATTCCTTTTTGCCACGCGGCATCGTCGAGCGAATCGATCGAACCCGATTTTGGTCCGCCCGCGTTGGTGATAAGGATGTCGAGTCCACCAAAGGCTTCGACAGTTTGTTGAATCAGCTTCTCAGGCACAGCGGGCAAACTCACATCGCCAGCCAAACCGATCACTTGCGCGCCCGTTTCTTTGCTCATCGTTTCCTCCGCGCGTTTTGCATTTGCCTCCTCGCGGCTATTCACCGCCACGCGGCAACCTTCTTTTGCGAGGAGCAACGCGGCGGCGTAACCGAGTCCGCGGGAGGAGCTTGCCACAAGCGCGCGTTTGTTTTTCAATCCTAGATCCATTTTGTCTCCAATTTCATATGTCGTTGCGAGTCTGCGAGAAGCAATCTCATCATAACAAACGTGCGCCTGATAACAGGAGATTGCTTCGGGCTATCGCCCTCGCAACGACATCAAACGATTTCTATTTTTGCGTCCCACACATCCCCATCCGTCCAATTCGCTTCCACCCATTTTCCCACGTTTTGTAATGCCGATTGCAAAAACGCCGCGTCATTCCCCACCATCGCGCAGACGATGACCGCCTCATCCCATTTATCCTGCAAATTTATCTCCGCCACCGAGACGTTGAACTCGCGGTGCAGGCGCGAAACGAGCGGCTTGATCCGTCCGCGCTTTTCTTTGAGCGAGGCGCAAGAGGGGAGGTGGAGGTGAACTGTGAGAGTGGCGATCATCAAAGACCGTGGTACGCGCCGCCGCGTGTGGAAATTTCAAGGATGAGGACGATCAATGTATCATCTTCGATGGCGTATATGATCCGCCAGTCCCCAACGCGAATATGAAAAAGGTTTTCATACCCCGCTAATTTTTTTTCGCCAGCAGGACGCGGTTCGCTTGACAATTCGCGTATCGCCGCGCGCATGCGCTTCAAGATGTCGCCATCTAGTCGCTTAAGTATTTTCTCTGCCTTGCGATGGATGATGACTTGCCATTGCATGTCCGTCATTCAGCTTTACCCAACTCCGCGTCCACCTCTTCAAAGACTCGCCCGACAGATGGATTTTTCTTCCATTCCGCATAGGAAGCGGCGGCTTCGCGCGCCGCCCGCAATTCCTCCAACTCATCGCGTATTTTTTCGTAATCCACGGCGGGAATCATCACAGCCACATGCTTACCATTACGCTCGATGATCACATCCCCTTTGCCAGCCAGAACCTGATCGAGCAAATCACGGAATTTTGCCCGCGCCTCGCCGCTTTTTATGATTGTATTTTGCATTTCGATCTCCTGTGTACAAACTGTACAACTTGTACATATTGTACGAGTGACCGCCTGTGTTGTCAATCTATAAAAGTGTATTTCACCGTCCCCGTGATCTGGTTGGCTACCAGGGTAAACGAGCGCACCGCGCTATCGGTATACACCGAGCCATTATGCGCCCTTATCTTCCAGTAATAAGTCTGGCCGATAGACCCCATAAAGTAGTCCGAGGTCACTCCCCCCCCCACGACTCCGTATATGGTGGTCGGGGTCGGCACCGTATCCACAAACACCTCATATCGGCGAGCCGTGTCACACGCCACCCCCCACGAGGTGACAGCATTCCAGTCGAGCATCACCCCCGTCCCCCCTACTCTTGCACCATTAGTAGGCGAGGAGAGAGTCACAGAACTCGGCTTCTGGGTCGTACAACTTGGGATACATTTATAGGTCGTGACCGTCTCTCTCTTACACCATGTCTCCTCGGGGTCACAGACCTTGCAGACCTTGCCCGGGTTACTCTTGGTCGGGCACGGCTCCCATACACAGTTACCCCCGCCTGTTGTCTCCCACTGGCAGCAGCCAGTATAAGCTTGAGCAGTCCCAGGTGTCCCCCCCGTCCCCCAGGCATTGTTACAGATCGGAAGAGCACACGTCTGA
>BQMV01000394.1 GCA_022181005.1 Anaerolineaceae bacterium
CGAGCGATGCGTCATACGTTATATTGATCTCGCCGCGTCCTCTCTCTTTTAATGCTCTTTCGAGTTCGGCAAAGAGCCGATCTATCGTCCCCAATTTGTCGAAGAATTTGTAGGATGGATCGTTTGCCGCGACGAGGGTTCCATCGTTGGCGGTCATTGCGACGACTTCGTCGTCTCTCACTTCGACGGTTAACGGCATTTGTTCCATGAAAGAGCAAAAGCAACTTATGCGCAATTGGAAACGATAATGCGAAATACCCGCGTCTTCCCAAATCTGTCGGTTGCGTGAAAGTTCGTCCGTCGAACACGCGGTTAGGATGAGAGCCAGTAGAACGATCAGCGATTTTTTCATCGTATATCTCCTTACGAACTAGGAAAAGCGAGTGCGGCTGTTCCCGCGCAGTCTCGAATGGCTTATCAGTTTGAGACGATGAACTTAATGACCTTCATGCTCAGAAGCGTTAGTATGCACCATTACGCTTACGAGAATATCCGCATGTTGTTGGAAGTGTAAAACGATCTCGATCGTATCTCCATCTGCCAGCGGACGCGCCAGATTGACCAACATGATGTGCCATCCGCCCGGCGCGAACTCCACGCTTTTGCCGGCTGGCAGCGCCGCCGATTCGACCATACGCATCCGCATCACGTCGTTTTCCAGCTTGCTTTCGTGGATTTCCGCCGCTTGCGAAACTTCGGCAGATACGCCGACGAGGGCGTCGTCAGTTTTATCGTAGTTGTGAATAGTGAGATACACTCCACCGGTAGCGCCTTGCGAAGCGGGATTCATCCACGCATCGCGAACCTCGATCCCTGTTTTTGGCGCGCAGGCGGCGCAGAATAGAAGAACGGCGAGCAATACGAAGATTCTTTTTTTCATTTTTAAATCCTTCTTATTAAATTATTTTGGTCGAACATATCGTCTTCCGCGCCACTGGACTCCTTGGCGTGAAAGCGACAGCCATGCAGAAGCGATCATCATGGCGGCGAAAACGCCCGCGCCAAGCGGCGTGGAAAGCGAATAAAGCGGAGAGATGCCCATGCGTTGCGCCGTTCGTCCGCGTGCGATTAACACGACGCACCAGACGGCCAGCGCTTCGGCAAGGACGATCAGTGCGACAGCGCCTCCGCCGTTGAGCGCCCACCATAACCCTAAGCCCAGCCATATTGGCAAAAATAACGCCGCCATCAACGCCAGCGACGCTCCGGCGACTCCCAGCCATAGCAAATTGGGTCGATTGCGAAGCCCAAGATACATGTTTTTGGTCCAGCCTTCCCACATGGAACTTAAGGACGTATACATCCGCGTGCTGATGAGCGCCGATCCATCGGCGAGCGCGAGTCGGTATCCGCTCCATTTAACGCGTTCTGCAATGGCTTGGTCTTCGACGATCTGATCCCATACGCTGGCATGCCCGCCAATCTTCTCGTAAATCTCGCGGCGGATGAGGATGAATTGTCCGCTGGCGACGGCGTCTTTGTGCGCTGGATCGTTCACTTTACGCGGGCTGAATCCGACCGACAGCGCCGTGACGACGATGGGCAAGACGGTTTTCTCCCAGAACGACGCCATGATCTGACGGTGGAGCGTAGTGAACAGATCGGCTTGAACTTCTAACGCTTTAACGTAACAAGAAGAGAGCGCCTGCGGGGCGAGGAAGGTGTCCGCGTCTATGAAGCATAACCATGCGCCTCGCGCGGCGGCGGAGGCTTGGTGTAAAGCGTGGGGTTTGCCGATCCAACCAGACGGAAGTTCTGAGCCGCTAATCAAACGGAGGCGAGAGTCGCGGGCGGCAAGGTCTGCTAGAATGCGCGGCGTGGCGTCGGTGGAACGATCATCCAAAACAATGACTTCAAAGTTTGGATAATCTTGCGTAAGCGCCGCTTCGACGCATGCGCG
This sequence comes from Anaerolineaceae bacterium, assembly GCA_022181005.1. Taxonomy (GTDB): domain Bacteria; phylum Chloroflexota; class Anaerolineae; order Anaerolineales; family Villigracilaceae; genus Defluviilinea. The sequence goes on from BQMV01000394.1 coordinate 1,901, forward strand.
GATATTCTGTTCTTCATTCCGCGCAGGGATGCAGATTGAGATGAGCGGCGCGAGCGTTGGCGGCAGCGCGGGCGTAACAACGATGTCCATTTGGGACTGGCTGTGCAGCCAATAAACGACGATCGCGCCCCCCGCGCAAAAGATTGACGAAATGACGAGATAGGTCATAGCGTATGTTTAAATAATTTGCAGAGTCGAGCCTCGTTCGGTCTTCTCTACTTCGATCCGCGTGGGGAACGCGTCTTTCAGTTCTTCGAGATGCGTGATGACGAGGATTTTAGCGAAGTCGTTCCTGACGAGATTAATGGCTTCGATCAACCGCTGGCGTCCTTGCGCGTCTTGCGAACCGAAGCCTTCGTCAATGACCAACGTTTGCAGGCGCGCGCCCTTGCGTTGCGCAAGGATCTCTGATAGCGCGAGCCGAATCGAAAAGTTGACGCGGAACGCCTCGCCGCCCGAGTACATTTCGTAATCGCGTTCGCCCGCGCCGTCTTTAATAACGATATTGAGCGTTTCTTTCAAATCTTTTCGTTTTTCGTCTTTATATTTCCCTTGCGTTTCAAACCGAATTGACATTTGACCGTTGCTCAAACGATCTAATAAATTATTCGCTTTTTCTTCGATCTGCGGCAGAGCCTGTTCGATCAACAGCGCGGGGACGCCGTTCTTGCCGAATGCCGTTTCAAGCGTGCGGTGGTAGGCTATCTGTTTTTGGAATTTCTCGCGTTCTTTTTCATAGCCTGCTTTACGCGCGCGTTGAGTCTTCAACACGTCCACGCGTTGCTGCGCCCCGCCGAGTTCGCCGCGCGCACGGTTCTCCTCCTCGCGTAAGCGAGACAACTCGCGCTCCGCCTCGTCGAGATTCGGCGCGCCCGCCTCCGCCTCCTTTAACGCCGAAGATGCGGAGGCGTATTGCTTCTCGCTCTCCTCGACCTCCTCTTTCCTCTTTTCTCTTTCTTTTTTTAAATTTATAATTTCGCCTTCAATCTGCTTGTTCACTTCCTTCGCCGAGTCGAGTTTGCGATATTTATTCTCTACTTCTCTTAATTCTCTTTCTTTCTCTCGCGCCTCATCATGCGCGGATGCGTCATAGCCGAGTTTCGACAGTTCTTTATCCAGTTTAGCAAGGCGCTTCTTTTCATCCGCTGCGTACTTGCCGCTTTCCAAAACCTTCCCAACTTCTGTCAACCGTTTCCTGCCAGTGGATTCCCACTCTTTCGCAACCGATTGCAATCTCTCCAACCGTTCGGAAAGTTGCGAAATTTCGCCCGCATATTTCATGCGTTCCTTTTCAGCGGAGGAGAGATTGAAGATTTGAGCCTCAAGGTTCTTTATTCGCTCTGTGAGTTCAGAAGATTCTTTTTGATTTGCGCGGTACGCATCGCCCTTTTGCTTGCCTTCTTCTTCCAACTGTGTGAGCGTGGACTTGCGATGCTCTTTACTCAACTCCTGCCCGCACAGCGGACATTCGGTCCCATCGGCAGAATCAAGTTTGTCAATCCGCGCTTTCAAGTCATCCATCTGAATTTTCAACGCGTTGTTTTCCGCTTTCAACGTTGCTTGAGTCTCCCGCGCCGAATTGCGCTGGCTCTCCAACTCCGCGCGTTGTTGGATTTTCTCTTCCGCGGCGCTTAAGAATTTTCGGGCATTCTCGATCCCCGCCTGCAACTCACTGTTCGTTGATAATTGATTGCTAATCTCCCCTTCCTCGATCGTTAACGCCCGGCGCTCTTCCTCTAACTTCGTTTTTTCCACCGCGATTCGTTCCTGTAACGGAGCGCGTTCTTTTTGATGTTCGTGG
>BQMV01000395.1 GCA_022181005.1 Anaerolineaceae bacterium
ATCTTCGCGCTCTTAGCGTGCTTCGCGGTTCGAAAGTTTTTTGAATTATTCCGCCGCTTTTTTCTTTTTCCGAATCGTTTGTGTCTTCTCGGCTTCGGGGATGACGATCGGCGTCGCCGCGATGGACTCGGCTTGGGCGGCTTCCGAAGGCGTCGTTTCGGGAGCAGGCTCAAGGTCGAGTTCGACCGTTTCTTCCATGCGGATCTGTCCGCGCAGGAACGCGCCTTCCTCCGTCACGAACGCGGTTGTGACCACGTCTCCCCACACGCGGCCGCTTCCGCGAATCTCCAATTTTTGAGTCGTGATATTTCCGCGCACTGCGCCAGCGACGATGACCGCGTTGGCGCGCACGTTTTGACAAGTGACGCGCCCCGTCTCGCCGACGACGAGCATCCCGCGCAAAGCGATCTCGCCCTCGAACGCGCCCTCGATGCGCACTCCGCCCGAACCGTTGATGCTTCCATGCCAAATGACTCCCGACCCAAGCACCGATGTGATTCGTTCGACCGCTCCTACGGTGGATTGTTGTGTTTCTGTTGGTGTTGCGTTGCGTTTGAACATTATGCGCTTACACCTGCGGCAACTTGATATTCAATGGGAAGGATGGTTTTCAAATTGGTGTGCGACGATGCGTCGAGAATCTCAATGCCAACGATCTTGTCGTCTTTTCCTACATCGAGAACGACGTCGCCAGAAACACGCTGGTTGATCACATCCTGTTTTGCGTCGTCAAGTCGAATATAAAGTACATCGGTTTTTGCGTTATACATGATTTGCATGTCAAACCTTCCATTCTCCGTAGTAAACATACACAGTTACGGTAACCAGCATATCTGGCTCTTCGGCATAAATGACTTCAACGCGTTTGTGTTCGTAGTATTTTCCAAGCCTCTCGCGTTTGAATTCGTATACGTTTGCCTTGCCTCTTCTGTGACCGCGCGCAAAAATCTCAAAACCATTTTCCAGAACATCCTCAATTTCTTCCCTGTTTGTGCCGCGTTCTTCTGCCCGATCTAAGGTGTGCGGCTCGATCTTGATTTCCATGATTCAATTTTACCGTAGACACAGAAAGACGTACACACGGAAACAAGTACACAAGTAAAAAAACACGCGAGCCTCTCAACTCACGTGTCTACCTGTCTACCTGTGTACTTGTCTACTTTCCACTTTCCACTTTCTACTGCCCCTCGCCCTTCTCTTCCTTATTCGGCATCTGCACGCCCATGATGTTGAACCCCGAATCGATGTACAACACCTCGCCCGTAATGCGCGCGGACAAATCGGACGCGAGGAACACAGCCGTGTTGCCAACATCTTCAATCGTCACGTTTTCGCGCAACGGCGACAAGTCCGCGAAGTGTTTGTACATGTCGCGGAAGCCGCCCACGCCCGCCGCCGCCAGTGTGCGGATCGGTCCCGCCGAGATCGCGTTGACGCGAATCTTTTGCGGACCCAGGTCATACGCGAGATACCGCGTCGACGATTCCAGCGCTGCTTTCGCTACTCCCATCACGTTGTAATGCGGAGCAACTTTTGTCGCGCCCGAGCCGTACGTCAGGCACATCACCGACGCGCCTGAATTCAAATGCGGCAAAAACGCATTCGTCAGCGCGACGAACGAGAACACGGAAATATCGAGCGCGTTCTTGAATCCCTCGCGCGACGTTTGATAATACGGTCTGCTCAATTCATCGCGTCCCGCAAACGCGATCGAATGCACCAGCACATCAATTTTCCCGAAATGTTTCGCGGCTTTTTCTGCCACCGCCGCGATCTGGTCGTCCTTCGTCACGTCACATTCTTCGAGCCACTTGCATCCGACCTGTTCCGCAAGCGGCTTCACGCGCCGTTCGAGCATCTCACCCGCGTAACTGATGCCAATGTTCGCGCCCTCGCGATGAAACGCCTGCGTGATTCCCCACGCGATGGATTTGTCGTTCGCCAACCCAAACACCAATGCGTTCTTGCCTTCGAGTAATCCCATGATGTCTCCTTGTTTGCATCCGCAGATTTCGCAGATTACACAGATTTATGTTTCTATCTTCCAGTTCTTGACCTTAAACCTCCACGGCTTCGACAGCCATGGCTCTGGTGTATTGTTTAAACCCACACGCGGACTTTTCGTCACGAGCGAATTCGGGACTTGGACTCCCGCTTCGATTCTCAACGGGGAGGCTGGTTCAGTCAAGTCAACCGTGTTCTCCCTTCGAGTGATCCCCATCGCCTGTGTCAACTTCCCTGGACCGAATGTGTCGCGCCCCTCGCGCCTCTTCGACATGATCTCGCTTCCCTCAATCGGCTGTATCGCGCGGATCAATACCGCCGCAGGGAAATCCACTCGTTCCGTGACCACGTTGAGCATCCAATGATTCCCATACGTGAAATAGACGTACGCATGACCAGCCTCGCCATACATCACCTGCGTGCGCGGAGTCCGACCTGCTTTGCAGTGACAAGCCAAATCCTTTTCGCTGATGTACGCCTCGGTCTCCACGATCAACCCAACAAGTTTCTTCCCATTGAGAATCCGCACCAACCGCGCGCCAATCAGTTCGCGGGCGACGATCAATGTGGGGCGGTCATAGAATGAACGAGGAATGATTTTAACCACAGAGTTCACGGAGCGCACAGAGAATCTTTTTTGGGTCAATTGGCGAGTCGCTTGATGCCGCCATGCGTGAGATACTTCACGTTGAAATTTAAGAGCAAGCCTATTTTGCCTCCAAATATTTTCAAGTACGATAGTAGCTGCGCCTGATGAATCGGACCCAAAGCGTCAACCGATTTGACCTCCACGATGACCGCGTCGTTCACCAGCAGGTCCATTCGATATCCGCAGTCCAGTTTTATGCCTTTATAAAGCAGTGGGAGCGGAACCTCCTTCGGCGCATCGTATCCCCTTTCCACCAGTTCATATCGTAAACATTCCCTGTACGCCGACTCGAGCAACCCAGGTCCTAAATTTCGATGAACTTCGATTGCCGCGCCGATAATTGCTTCAGTAATTTTGTTTAGTTCTTCCATCGCAAGTTGTTTCATTTTTTCTCCTTACCTTGAGCAACCTTGCCTAAAAAGAATTTACCGTTTCGTCAGATTCAAAACAAAAAACTCTGTGTTCTCAGTGCGCTCTGTGGTGGATTATTGGAATCTCTCATCCCGTTTCAAAGTCAACCGCAACCCCTCCGCCAGTGACAGTGACGGACGATAATTCAATTTCTGATTCGCCAGCGTGAGGTCTGCCCTCATGCGCGAGATGCCGCCCGATGTCTTCGCGTTGTAGATGACTTCGGCTTTGCTGTTTGTCGCGTCAAGCACATGCTGGATCAAATCTTTGATGCTGGTCTCTGTCCCTGAACCGACGTTGATGACCAATCCATTGATGTTGGGCGCGGTTGCAGAGGCAACCAATGCGCTGACAACATCGTCTACATAAACATAATCGCGGGTTTGCGAGCCGTCGCCGTGCGCGACCAATGTCCCGCCGCGGAGGGCTTGCCTCAAATAGTGCGGCACCACAGGCGGATGAGACGCGGGCAAATGTTGACCAGGTCCGTAGGCGTTGAAGATGCGTAGGCTGACGGTTTCGATTCCCCACAGTCCGCC
>BQMV01000396.1 GCA_022181005.1 Anaerolineaceae bacterium
TTTTTTTTTTTCAAGCAGAAGACGGCATACGAGATAAGGCCACGTGACTGGAGTTCAGACGTGTGCTCTTCCGATCTCTTCGGCGGCGCGCAAATAAATTTCCGTTTTGCCTGAGCCTGTGACGCCGTAGAGGAGGAATGCTGCGTACTTCGTATTGCGTATTGCGTGTGTGATTTCGCCAAGCGAACTATTTTGTTAAGGTGTGAGTTCGATAACTTGTCCGCTTACGCGTGTTTCCGTGTTTACTTGTCTACTTGTCTTCTCAAGCGGATCCCGAAACACTTCGCTCTCGAACAGTCGGATCAATCCGCGCTCTTCGAGTTCCTGCAAGTCGGCGAGATTGCATCCGCTTTCGGCGTACACCCACGAGACGTTGATCGCTTCGGGTTGCTGGATCAAAAACCGCAACGCGGACTGCCTGCGCGCGAGCGTTTGCTTCGTCCCCAGATTCGGCATCTCAACTTCCGCTTCTTCGGGCGTGACTGCGAGTTGGGCAACGCGAATGTACTTTGATCTCACCCTCGGCGGCGGCAACACGGACCGCACCGACAACACGCCTTTCCGCACGAGGAATCCCGCCGTCTTGCGCCAATCCACTTTAGCGAAGTGCGTGTCAATTTGGCGTCCGCGCAAGGAGCCACGTGTGCGAAGTAAATTTAGCAAACGGTCTTCGATTGTAAGTCTTTGTGTTTTAGGGCTGATCGTTTTTGAATCAACCTGTGATTCGTAATTAGTAATTCGTAATTCATACAAGGTGTCCACTTGCTGGCTTAACCCCACTGGCAAAAACAATCCCACCACCGCCGCCAACGGCGCAAGCGTGGACTCTGCCATCGCCTCCGCCAACGCGATCTGCGCTTGAGTCAGCACAGGCTCAGGGTCAACGAGTTCGATGACCTCTTTCACATCGCGCATAGACGACTGGTCAATGAAGCGGAAGACGACTCCCTGCACGGTCTGCTTCCCAAACGGAACGATGACCAAATGCCCGACTCCCACCTTTCCTGCGAGGGATTCGGGAACGGCATAATCGAACACCCCCGCAATGGCTGGCACGTTGACGACGATTTGAACGAAGGAGGTCATTTTATTTCAACGGCAGATAAATAATCTGCCCTTCCAATTCCCCATGATCGGAAATTTCAGCAACATACAAAATCTCTTCGATTGCTACGCCTAAAGGAACCCTGCGGTTGACTTCAATCACCCCAGACATGGACTTCCCCGCGCTGACGCGCTCATACGCATATTTTGTTATCGTGGCAACATCATGGGCAAGCAAAACTCGATTTTCATTCGTCGCCCATTCCAAAATCACTGGATCATCTGCCGACGATAAGCCTACATCTTGCACGCGGACAATGTTCAGGTCTGGCTTGAGGCGTAACAAGCCGCGAACGATGGCATTGTTGAAGTTCTCGTCAGCGACCAGAAAAAGCATATCATCTTTTTCCGTTTTTCTTTTTGGCTAACAACCGTTCGCGAATGCCTGATTGATTGAAGCGTTCTTCATTTTGTTTCCGCACTTCTAGAGCAAATTTTTCGCGACGTTTGAGATACTCCTGAACCTTGCTTTTCTGGCGTAGGTAATAACCGATCACGGAGTACACATCTGCCAAAGGTACAACGGGATACTGAACCGCGATCTCCTCGGCGGTCAAGCCTTCGAGAAACGCGGCAACAATCGTATCCAGCGTCACGCGCGTTTTGCTGACGCGGATCACACCGTCTCTATCAACTTTCAATGGGATGGTTCCAGTAAATGTTGCGGTTGCCATTTCGACTCGTCTTTCTTAGTTTGCAAGTATAGCACAGAGGGTTATCCCTTCAAAACCACCCCCGCCCCATACCCCACAACGGACGTGAAATCTCCCGTCACATCGCCCGAGGTGGCGTGACGTAAAATTTGCACCTTGTTCGCGCCGAGTTCGCGGGATGTCCACAGCACGGTGGCGACGGCGGCGTGTCCGCAGGCAAAGGCTTTGCCTGTGTGTTCCGCTTCAAAAATGGATTCAGGGTCGAACGACTCGAACCGCTTGAGCATTTCGGCGTCGAGCATGTTTGCGGTGGTTTGGTCGTAGAAGTGGGAGAGATCAGTCGAGGCGACAAGTAAAGCGTTTTTATCTTTCAAAACTTGTGCGAGTGCAAGACCGAGTTTCTTTGCCACGTCCACTTCTTGCGCGCGGATCATGATGGGCAACAGTTTAAATTCACCTGTCAATGCGCGTTGCAAAAATGGGAGTTCGATCTCAAGCGAATGTTCTTTATCCGCAAAAACTGGCGTGATAGGAATATCGAGATGCGAAGACAATTCAGCCAGCGCGGATTTGTCCACTTCGATGTTTCCGAGCGGAGTGCCATACGCGTCGTGGGCAGTTGTGAGCAGTGAATAATTTGATAAGTTATGAAATGGGGAAATAACAACAACTAAATCGAATTGCAAATTTCGAACTGTTGCGAATCCAAATCCCGCCACCGCGCCTGAATAGCGATAACCCGCATGCGGTGCGATGACAGCAATCACCTCTCCATTCAATTCAGGCAATTGCGCATTATTCAAATAATCGTCAACAACTCGAACCAACGTTTTTACATCCCCCTCATACCAAGTCCCAGCGATTGGAGACGGACGAACGTCAAGCATTTAGCGATTGTAACGCCTTTCGCGTAGCGCGAAAGGCAAGCGGCGGTAGATGATCTCTATCAAACCACTCCACCGCGTCGGCGTCGTCATCTGCCCGCAAAACGCCGCCGATAAGCTCAACAAGATAGATGATAACAAAATCTGCGCCGCGCGGATGCTCGCGTCCCGGCACGATATCAAATACGCGCAACGCTCGCACCGTGAGTCCTGTCTCCTCCAAACATTCGCGCGCGGCGGCAATAGCGGGATCTTCGCCGCTATTAACGAATCCCGCCGGCAGAGTCCACAGTCCGCGAAACGGTTCGTTGACGCGCCGCACCAACAGCACGCGCCCCGCTTGAATGACCAACGCCGCCGCTGCAACCTTTGGATCCTCAAAATAGATCCATCCGCATTGCGAACAAACTGGACGGACGCGTCCAAATTTCTCGACCTTCGTCATCAATGCTCCGCAACGGGGGCAGAAATTGAAATCAGAATCTGTCATACCTATAAAGAGCGGGGCAACGCGCCCCTCTTACATCATTTCCAACGATTGGAGGCGACGCGGCGCAATATCGTCATGACTGCTCCGCATAAGACGGCAACAAGAGCAAACGCGGTCTGCCATGTAGACGAAATCAGCGATGTCATAGAGCGTTCGTCGCCGGTTTCTCTGAGCTTTGCTGCGGCGACTTCTTCCGTTGGCACAGGGTTCTCCTCATCGGATAATATCGACGATCGAGGAGTCGTCAAGCCAGGCGCAAAGGCGGGCATGCTCTCGTCTGTTACTGCGGCTTCTTGCGCGGCATATGGCGCCGGCGGGGCAGCTGCCGACCGTTGCATTGAGCGTGAAGTCATCATTTTCATACCAAACGGAAAGAAGAATAATAAA
>BQMV01000397.1 GCA_022181005.1 Anaerolineaceae bacterium
CCGCGAGCAGACGACTAGGATCACATCCGCTTCGTTGCGCGCCAGCGACGGGGCTTGCATATCGAAGAGGAAAAAATAATGCGGGTGGTCTTCGGGGATCGAGCCGCGCGCGCCCATGCTCGAACCCATGCCCGCCGCGAGATAATTGCCCAGCTCCAAAAATTCAGCGGAAGCCTCCGCCCACAACACGCCCTTGCCCGCGTGCAGATACGGCTTCTTTGAATTTGCCAACAACTCAGCCGCCTGCTCGATCCACTCTGGGTCGCCCGCGCCCATGTCCACTTTGCGATATTGCGCAGACGGATAGACGGGGACTTTCTCCGAGTCAATTTTCACGCTCATCAATTCATCGGGGATGGCGAGGAACGCGGGACCAGGTCTGCCTGTGAGCGCGGCGCGGAAAGCGGCGCGCACCATTTCGGGCAGTCGCTCAGGCTGACGGATCAACGCGCTGTACTTGGCGATCGGTTTCGCCATCTCGACGAGGTCGGTCGCCTGCCACGCGCCGCCCCGCTCAGGGTCGGTGGTGAGACGCCTGCGCGTGCAGGCAATCGCAATGATGGGATGTCCTTCCGCAAACGCGCTGGAGACGCCCGCCAACATATTCGCCGCGCCAGGTCCAGGCGAGCCGATGACCACGCTCGCTTTGCCGTTCGTGCGCGTGTATCCCTCCGCCAAATGCACCGCGCCTTCCTCGTGTCGGCAGTTGATGTGACGGATGCCATACCGCGCCGCATGCGCCGTGAACGGGATGTGCGCCCCGTCAATGATGCCGAACATCATCTCGATGCCCTCGGCTTGTAAACACTTTGCCAACAACTCACCCACAGTTATTTCGGTCATATAGTCTCCTTTTTATTTTTGTACGGCAACGTTCACGTTGCCCTGCATGGACAAGGTAAACCTTGTCTTACTGTGCGGCAATGTTCACGTTGCTCTGACAAGGTAAACCTTGTTCTACAAAATCTTCCGCTCTCGCAACCATTCTTCCGTCCTGCGCATTCCTTCCTCTAAATCCACCTGCGGATGCCAGCCAAGCAAGCGATGCGCCTTGTCATTTGAAACTGTGTTCTTTTTCGAGAGCATTTCCATCGCGCCGCGTCCGAGTTCGGTGGGCTTGCCGAGCAGTTTGAAGATCATGCGTCCAACCTCGGCAATGGCAATCGCGGACGTTGTACTCATCACACGCGGACTGCCCTTTCCCAACATGCGATAATAATGCCCGAAGAAAGTTTCGCAAGTGATGGTCTCTTCGCCGCCGAGGATGAAAATTTGACCTACGCCTTCGTCCCTTTCCGCCGCAAGCATGATGCCGTTCACGAGGTCGTCAATGTAAATGGCGCGGAAGATTCCTTTTCCATGCGCGGGCAGGAGGAACAAACCTTTTTGAATCATCTGCGCGGGGATCACCGTCCACGGGCGCGAGCCAGGTCCGTAAATGTCGGCGGGGCGGATGATCGTGCAAGTCATCTCGCCTTTCGCGTGCGCCGCTAGGACGACATGCTCGCTGGCGATCTTCGTATCCACATACGGGTTGCCCGTCGGCATGATCGGCGCGGACTCGTCGGCGCGATCCTCCACGTTGAGGCGCATGGCGGCAAGCGATGAAACATGGACGAAGCGTTTCGCTCCCGCGCGGATCGCCGCATCCAACACGCGCCGCGTCCCCAACACATTCACCCGCCACGCCTCTTCCCGCGTCACGTTGTTGGTCACAATTGCGGCGGTGTGGATGACCAAATCGCAACCGTTCAGCGCGGACTGCCAATCTGCGGGCTTCGACACATCGCCCGCGACGATGTTCAAAGCGGCATCGGCGCGGATATCCAGTCCGCAAGTCTCTGCGCCCAATGCGCGATATTGTTCCGCCAGCGCGCGCCCGACAAAGCCCAACGCGCCAGTGATGAAGATTTTTGGATAACGAGTTGTTTTCATATTCAAACATATGCGTAGTGCGCGTTAGAGAACGCCGATTACGCGCGGTTTCTCTCTTTCCGAATCTTTTCCAAGCGCTTCATGCCGCGCCGTTTCATGGATTCGTACAGCCAGAGCATGAGCGAGGGGTTGGCGTGATTCAACTTCGTCAGCCAGCCGCGCCAGCGCGGGAGGTTGAGTTCGAGCGGCTTGTCGCGCATGGCTTTCCAGAAGGCGCGCTCCAGGTCGAACACTGTCAGCGTGGCGCCGCTAAACGCAAGCGCGGCTTCCTCCCCCGCCGAGGCGAGGCGTTCCGTCAGCACGGGCGTATCCATTAGATCGGGCGAGATGACCGTCACCGCGACTCCCATCTTCCGCCATTCAATTGCCGTTGCGATGGATGCGTTCCGCAAGCCGCCTTTCGCCGCCGAGTAGAGCGCGTTGCCAGGCGTGGGCGAAACGCCCGCCAGCGAAGCGACGTTGAGGATGTGACCCGCTCCCTGTTTGAGCATTACCTCGCCGACGAGTTTCATCCCGATCAACGCGCCTTTGAGGTTGATGTCAATCACGCGGTCAATCGCGTCGAGCGGCTGGTCGCGCAAAAACAGCGGACGATTCGCCCCCGCGATGTTGAACAGATAATCCACGCGCCCGAAACGGTTCAGCGTCTCTGCGATGAGCGCCTGCCATTGTTCGGCTGAGCGAATATCGAGCGCGCGCAAAATCATTTGTTCGTTGGGCGCGAACGCCGAGCGCAGTCCATCCATATTTGAATCGGCGAGTACCAATTGATATTCGCCGATTTTTTTCGAGAGGACTTCCGCCCAATGCCTGCCGATTCCGCTGGCGGCGCCTGTGATGATGACGGTTGTTGGGGTCATGGCGTAAAGAGTTGAGCGGATTATAGCCGATGGTTTTGAATAACTGCGAGGTGACAATTGACAACACGATAAACCTGCCCAATAACCAAGCCGCCGCGACGCGAATCACCAACAACACGGGCGGGTGAATCCTCACACTCCATGATCTTTATGTTTAGTCACATAAAATCCTTAGATAAGATTATCTGACAACGATATGTGGCTATTGTGCTACTTTCAGATAGTATCGAACATTGACAGGTTTTTTTTCGCAAGTACAATGCATTCACACAAGCAAAATCAGTGTAGTGATTAGGAAGTTTTATGGATCACGAAAAGGACCCACAACTGACTGAACGGGAAATACAGATTCTGCGTTTGGTTGCGCAAGGATTAACCAACAAAGAAATTGCCTACGCGTTGAACATTGCCGAAAGAACGGTCGAATATCATTTGGGTGAGATTTTTCGAAGACTTGAAGTTTCATCGCGTATTGCAGCTGTAGTGAAGGCTCAAAAGATGGGTTTATTAATTGTCTGACAAATCCTGTGGAAGTCCACAGTAGACAAAGAAAATATTGTAAGTAGAATGGCGATAAAGGAGATTTTATGAAAAACTCGCATCGCAAAACAAAAATATCGCTATTTCTTGTTGTGGCGCTGATTTGGATATTGCTTCCCGGTACAAGCAACGTTTACGCAAGT
>BQMV01000398.1 GCA_022181005.1 Anaerolineaceae bacterium
GCAAGCCGCTTTAACGATCCGTTTCAGCAAGGTTTCGAGAGAGGCATCTTTAACCAACTCCAAACTGACTTGATGCAGCGCGGTCATCCGTTCTTGAAGTTGTTCGTGAGTTAACGGCATAAAATAAATTATCTCATAAGATGATAGGTTTTGGCAGAAATCTGGCGTACAATCCCGCTTAAGGACGAACTTATGACAAACTCGCGTATCGCTGGATTTTACGCACTAAGCCTCGCCGCGCGCCGCGCTAAACTTGCGCAAGCCTTCGCGCCGCAGACTCCCCCCGAACTGACGGCGTGGACGACGGGCGGACTCTCCGCCGAAACAGCCGACCACATGATCGAAAACGTCGTCGGCATGTATTCGCTGCCGTTGGGCGTGGCGCTCAACTTCACGGTCAACGGGCGCGATGTGTTGATTCCGATGGTTGTCGAAGAGCCGTCTATCGTGGCGGGCGCGTCATTTATGGCGAAACTCGCCCGCGCAAACGGCGGATTCACCGCCACAAGCACAGAGCCGTTGATGATCGGTCAGTTGCAGGTGGTGGATGTCGAAGAGTTGAACAAAGCCGCCGAGCGGGTATTGGCGCACAAAGCCGAACTGTTGACGTACGTTGACGCGGCCGAATCCAGCCTAAAGTCCAGAGGCGGAGGCGCAAGAGACATTGAAGTCCGCATCATTGAAGAATCGCCCATCGGTGAATTTCTCGTCATCCATTTGATCTACGATGTGCGCGATGCGATGGGCGCGAATGCGGTCAATACGGCGTGCGAGCGACTCGCACCGAAGATCGAAGAGATCACGGGCAGGCGCGTGCATTTGAAGATTCTCTCAAACCTCAGCGATAAACGCATGGCAAAAGCGACGTGTGTGATTCCCGTCAAAGAATTAGAGATCGCAGCGCAAGATGGTATCTTGCGTTACAGCGGCGAAGAAGTGCGGGATGGAATCATCGCCGCGTATGCCTTCGCCGCCGCCGATCCGTACCGCGCCGCGACACATAACAAGGGCATCATGAACGGAATTGATCCCGTTGTGATCGCCACTGGCAACGATTGGCGCGCCATCGAAGCGGGCGCGCACGCTTATGCGGCTCATTCGGGCAAGTACACTTCATTATCTATCTGGTCAAAAGATAACGCTGGGAATTTGGTCGGCGAGTTGGAGATGCCGCTGGCGGTGGGAATCGTCGGCGGGGCGACCAAGGTTCACCCTGCCGCGCAAGCCGCAATCAAGTTGATGAACGTAAAATCCGCAAGTGAATTGGCAGAAATTATTGTTTCCGTCGGACTCGCTCAAAATATGGCGGCACTCCGCGCCCTCGCCACCGAAGGCATCCAGCGCGGACACATGTCGCTTCATGCAAGGCAGGTTGCCATCGCGGCGGGAGCCGAAGGGGAATTAATTGAGAGAGTCTCGAGCCAGATGGCGGCGGAGAGTGTTGTGAGGATTGATAGAGCGAAAGAGATCTTGAAGGCGATGGAAAGTGGAAAGTAGATGATGGAAAGAGGAAAGATGAAAGACGAAAACTTGCTTTGGCAAATCCGGCACTTTGTCTATCAACACCTCGCGGATACGACCATGCCGCCCAGCGTGGATGTCACCGCCGCGCGCTTCAACCTCTCCGCTGAAGAAGCGACCGACTACTACAAGGAACTCCACAACCGCCACGCCTTCTTCCTTGATTTGGAGTCCATGACCATCCGCATGGCAAACCCGTTCTCAGGGATTCCAACCGACTTCAAAGTCCATGCGAATGGCAAGACCTATTACGCCAACTGCGCCTGGGACATGCTCGGCATCCCCGCCGCGCTTCATGCGGACGCGATCATTGAAGCAAAGTTCACAGAAAGTAACGACTTGGTGAAGTTAGAAGTCAAAAATGGAAAGGTGACCAACCCTGATCTACTCGTCCACTTTCCACTTGCTTTCTCTCGCTGGTACGACGATCTCGTTTTCACCTGAGCGACCATGCTTCTCTTCCAGTCGGAAGAATGGATTGACAAGTGGCGCCAACGAAACAATCTCGAACGCGGAGAAGTTCTCACAGTTCAACAAGTCTGGGAACTGTCCAAACTCTGGTATCACAACCGCCTGTCAATGGATTATCATGGACGAAGCATCGAGCAGGTTGCAGAGGTTTTCAGGCAGGCAGGTTTGACTTCGGATTTTTGGAAAGTATAATATTAGGTATTGAGTGAAAGAGAGCCGAAATGCAACGAAACCTTGAAAAAATCTACAAAGGACTTTCCCGTTCTGAAAAAGCCCAATTGCTCCAATGGGCGGCACGCGACTTGGGAGACTCGTTCCCTGGGATCGAAAGCAATCCGCAAATTTCTGGCGGCGAGCCGTGCATTGTCCGCACGCGGATACCTGTGTGGGTGTTGGCTCAAGCGCGGAGACTGGGAACCAGCGAAGCCGATCTATTACGCTCGTACCCAACCTTGCGCGCCGAAGACCTCGCCAACGCATGGGCGTTTGAACGCGGTCACCGCAAGGAAATTGACCTCCAAATCAAAGCCAATGAGGAAGCATAATGGCGCGTCTGTATTCAAACGAGAACTTTCCTCTGCCTGTTGTTGAGGAATTACGCGAACTCGGGCACGATGTGTTGACCATTCAGGAAACAGGCAAGGCAAATCAAGCCATGACGGACGATGATGTATTGGCTTTTGCAAATGAAAAACAAAGAATTCTACTCACATTGAATCGCCGACATTTCATCCGCTTGCATAACAAACGCCAGCCTCATGCAGGAATTCTGGCTTGCACCTTCGACCCTGATTTCTCAGCGTTCGCAAACAGAATCCACGACGCCATACAAGCGGAAGGCAACTTTTCTCAAAAAGTTGTTCGGATTAATCGACCACCAAGATGAACAAAATAACGATTGACAATCTGCTGAGCTTTGTCCCACAGGCTTTGCAACTTCACCAGAAAAACATCTGGCTTTCGTATGACGAGGAAGCCGACGTGTTGTATTTGAATTTCAAAAAACCTAGCCACGCGGATGATTCAGAATTGCTTGAAAATGATGTACTCGTCCGCTATGAGGGCGAGGAAGTGGTAGGGATAACTATTATGAATGCCAGCAAGAAAACACAGAAATAACCACCCAACTTTTCCCCTCTCCTTTAGGAGAGGGGCAGGGGTGAGGTCAACCCCGCAGGCTTGACGTCAAAGTTTTGGTATGCAAAGTTTCAAGAATGAATAAGGATAAATAATGGCAAGAAAGAATTCAAAAAACGAATTGCTTGTTGCTATTTTGCCTAAAATATCCGCCCTTGATATTCTAAAAAATGCGGGCTGGTATCATATCCCGCTCGAAAGCGTCCCTAATCAATGGCGGGAAGGCTGGCAGCCAAA
>BQMV01000399.1 GCA_022181005.1 Anaerolineaceae bacterium
TTGCTGAATAACTAAAGGGAGGATTTGTTTCCGCAATATCCTTAAGGTGGTCGCCAGATACAAAATTTCTAATTGCTCAAATACATCTATCCAATTTTTTTGGCGGCGAAAGCCATTATTATGCTGTTCTGGTAAGCGTTGATGAGAAAAAGATCGAAACAGTATTCCCCGAACCCGGCTCGTTCCCTGAATATGACTATATTCTCCCATGTGGATTTTCACCCGATGGACAACAAATCGCTTTCGTTTATGAAAACTTCGATGCAAAGAAAGAGACTTTAGAATTAACCTCACTAGACGGTTCGACATCAACTATTATTATGGAGTATGAGGGTAGAGTTGGATGTCCGACTTGGGAATAATCATGAAGTAATACTTGGCCGATAATTGATTGAGAAAAATGCGCCTCTCACCTCGCCAGCGAAATAAACACATCCTCCAACGTCGGCTCACCGACAAGCACATCGCGCACATTCAACATCTTCAACCCCTTCAACAACTCCTCCTTCCGCTTTCCTCTTTCCACAATCGTCCTCAAATGATCCCCCGCCAGTGAGACGCTTAGCACGCCATCCACAGCGGGCAACACTTCCAAACCAACTTCCAACGGATCGGCATACACCTCCCACACGTCGCCCGCGATGATGTTCTTTTTCAAATTCGACGGCGTGCCCATTGCGAGTAACTTTCCATCGCGCATGATGCCGACGCGTTCGCAGTATTCGGCTTCGTCCATATAATGCGTTGTGACCAGAATCGTCACGCCGCTTTCGGCGAGTTCGTAGATCAAGTCCCAGAAGGCGCGGCGCGCGGTCGGGTCAACGCCCGAGGTCGGTTCGTCGAGGAACAATAATTTCGGTTCATGCACCAACGCGATCCCCAACGCGAGTCGCTGACGCCAGCCCGCCGACAGTGAACGCGTCAGTGTGGAGTCATGCCCACGCAAGCCGACCAGTTCCAACGTCCGCGCGATGCGTGCCTTGTCGCGAATCCCATACACGCCGCCGTAAAACGTCAAATTTTCCAGCACGGTCAGGTCATCATAGATCGCAAATTTTTGCGACATGTATCCCGCGCGCGCCCGCACCTGTTCGCTTTGTTTGAACGCGTCGAATCCCAGCACGGTCGCGCTGCCGTCGCTCGGCTCGAGCAAACCCAACAACATGCGGATCGTCGTCGTCTTGCCCGAACCGTTCGGACCGAGATAGCCAACGACTTCGCCCGCGCCCACTTCAAAGTTGACGTGATCCACCGCGACGAATTCGCCGAATCGCCGCGTGAGATTTTCGACTCGGATAACTGCTTCGCTCATTTGGACTCCGACAGCGCGATGAAGACATCTTCGAGAACGGGACTCACCGCGCGGAGTTCATCCACGCGACCGCCCTCGCTTCGAATCGCGGACTTCAACCTGCTCAGCACATCGTCAGCCTTTCTCTCCCCCACGCGGATGTGCAGACGATCCCCGAACGCCTGCACATCTTCGACATCCCGATCGTTGTGCGCCACATGACGCAACAGATTGATCGGTGAGCCACGTAATTCAAGCACGCGATTGTTGAGCCGCGCCCGCAGATTCGACGGCGTATCTTCCGCGATGATTTTTCCATTTTTCATAAATCCAACGCGATGGCAACGTGAGGCTTCGTCCATATAAGGCGTGCTGATTAATACTGCCACATCGCCCTGAGCGGAGCGGAGCGCAGACGAAGGGCGACTTGCAACGCGCGCTTCGACTTCACTCGTTCCGCTCAGCGAGGAAGTAGACACCAACTTGATCACCAACTGCCAAAAGTCTTGACGGGTGACAGGGTCAACGCCTGTGGTGGGTTCATCGAGCAATAACACACGCGGCTTCGTTACCAAGGCGGACGCCAACCCTAATTTCTGTTTCATCCCTCCCGAAAGTTGACCTGCCCGTCTGCCTTTGAATTTCTCCAGCCCAACGAATTCGAGAATCTCCAGCGAACGCGGAAGCCATTCGTCCGATTTCAATCCACGCGCCTCGGCGAAGAAGCGGATGTTTTCGAGAACGGTCAGGTCTTCGTACATCGAGAATCGTTGCGAGAGGTAGCCGAATTGTGCGCGGGCTTGTTCGGTTTGCTTGTTGATGTCGTAGCCGCAGATGATCGCCTCACCCGCGTCCGCTTTGAGCGCGCCGACAAGGAGGCGAATCGTCGTCGTCTTCCCCGCCCCATCCGCAAGTAACGCAAACCGTTGGGCGTTTGATCTCAATCAAAAAGGTATGAAGATATTATGAAAAAAACGGGAAGGCTTGTTTTATTTTTCACTGTCATAAGTAACCTGATAATTATTTACGCCGTAGTCGCTTCGGGAATTAATGAGTTCTTGATTTTCTGGAATAAAGTTAGTCTCAAATACACCATCGGCATTATTCTTGTGGCAAGCATTTGGTATTTTGTTTGGATAACACGAATTAATAAGAAACGTGAATTTGCTGACCTTTCAACATACACTTCAAGTGATTTGTTAAATTTGAATGATGATAAAGACTTTTTGCCTACTCAATGCCCAGAATGTGAAGAGGAATGTTGGTATGAATCCAAAGACCCAAATGCAACTCTTGTTCTAACCTGTTGGAATTGCCAACATCTATTTTCATATGTTTGGTGTGAAAAATCTGGCATGGGCGGTGATTTTATAAAGAATATCGCACATAAGCCATCTTCATGGGAGTGTCCAGATTGCCATACAGCATATCCAATATCTGGTCATGTATTTGAAAATCCCAAAAACACAGTGTCATATAAACAACTTCCCAAAAGTGTTGTTCTAAGCAATAAAGCAAGGCAGTATAGATTTCAAAAAGAACAAGCGATTACCTCTGTTATATTTTTATCCACTATGCTTATGGGTTTTAGTCTAGTTCCGCCTGTTGTAAATGCACTAGAGAAGGCTTCTAGTCAATTTGTTACGATTACCGAAGCAAATTCTCCATTACTTTATTCTTGTGGAGCATTCTTAATTTTTCTTTTTTCTTTTGTAGCGATGTGGTATGGTTTGGTCATGTCACTACTTTGGTTATTCAAAAAGATTAAAGCAATGAATGAAGCGCGGCTAAAGGCAATGTAATGTCTAACCCAAAACGCCCAACAAAGCGTGCACTTGACGGGTGGGATTCTGCGCCATTTTCGAGCATTTTAGATCGGAAGAGCACACGTCTGAACTCCAGTCACGTGGCCTTATCTCGTATGC
>BQMV01000400.1 GCA_022181005.1 Anaerolineaceae bacterium
ATCGCCGCGTTCGCCGAGCAGGCTGAAGGTCTGATTCGAGGCGGCGTGGATGTCCTGCTCATCGAAACGTCGCAAGACATCCTCGAAGTCAAAGCCGCGATCGCGGGTCTGCATCAAGCCTTTGAAAAGACTCAAATCTATTTGCCGATTCAAGCGCAGGTCACGCTCGAGACGACGGGGCGCATGTTGCTCGGCACCGACATCAACGCCGCGCTGACGATCCTCGAAGGCATGGGCATTGACGTGATCGGTCTCAACTGCTCCACTGGACCCGAACACATGCGCGAGCCGATTCGATTCCTCGGCGAAAATTCCACGCTCCCCGTTTCGTGCATCCCCAACGCGGGACTTCCGCTCAACGTGGACGGGCAGGCTGTCTATCCGCTTGAGCCTGAACCGTATGCGAATGACATGTACGAATTTGTGACCAAGCATAACGTGCGCGTGGTTGGCGGATGTTGCGGCACGACTCCCGCGCATCTCAAACTGCTTGTGGATAAACTTTCCAATTATCAATTACCAGATAGACAACCGCTTCATTCTACGCCTCAGCTTGCCTCTGCCATGTCGGCGATTGCCATGCGACAGGACCCCGCCCCCACCCTGCTCGGCGAACGATGCAACGCGCAAGGCTCGCGCAAGTTCAAGCGACTCCTGCTCGAAGAAGATTACGACGGCATCTTAGATATTGCCCGCGATCAAGTGGCTGGCGGCGCGCACGCGTTGGATATTTCTGTGGCTGTCACCGAACGCGCCGACGAAGGCGAGCAGATGCGCAAGGTCATCAAGAAATTGCAAATGGGCGTGGATGTTCCGCTCGTGATCGACTCCACCGAAGTGGATGTTTTGGAGATCGCCCTGCAAACCGCGCCTGGGCGTTGCTTGATCAACTCCACGCATCTTGAGGCGGGTCGCACCAAAGCCGATAAAATTTTCGCGCTCGCAAAAAAATATAACGCCGCCGTGATCTGTCTCACCATTGACGAAAAAGGCATGGCGAAAACCGCGCAACATAAATATGAAGTCGCGCAACGCATTTACGACATCGCCGTCAACGAGCATGGACTCAAAGCGGAAGATTTGGTCTTCGACGATTTGACCTTCACCCTCGCAACTGGCGACGCGGAATTTATCGACTCTGCCAAAGAGACCATCGAAGGCATTCGTCTGATCGAAGAAAAACTGCCAGGCGTGATGACCTCATTGGGCGTGAGCAATCTGTCCTTCGGTTTTGCCGCGCAAGCCCGCCCCGCCTTGAACTCGGTCATGCTTTATCACTGCGTGCAAGTCGGCTTGGATATGGCAATCGTCAACGCGGCGCACGTCAAGCCGTATGCGGAGATTGATCAGGAAGAACGCGACCTGTGCGAAGATTTAATTTTCAATCGCCGTGAAGATGCTTTACAGAGATTCATTCAGCATTTTGAAAACGTAGAAATCGCAGACGATAAAGTCGCCGACCCAACTGCAGGCATGACCCCTGAACAAAGATTGCATTGGAAGATCGTCCATCGCTTCAAAGACGGCGTGGAAGCGGATATTGATGAAGTCATTCATCGCATCCCCCCTCTCCCCTCGGGAGAGGGCAGGGGTGAGGGAGAAAGCGACAAATTGTTCAAAGCGAATCCCCCGATCCCTGACGAATTACTTGCTCGGGTTCGAGAGTTACGCCAGAACTCCACCGACGCGGAAAAACTTATGTGGCAGCTCCTTCGCAATCGCGGAGTACATGACGCTAAGTTTCGGCGACAGCATCCCATTGCCAGTTATATTCTCGACTTCTTTTGTCATGAAGCAAATCTAGCCATTGAACTTGATGGCAGCGGTCATCTGGAAGACAAGCAAGCAAAATACGATGACGAACGCACAAAGATATTGAATGAACAAGGAATTCGTGTTCTACGATTTTGGAACAGCGATGTATTGAAAAATACAGAATCAGTTCTGAACGAGATTTGGATTGCTTTAGAGGAGAGTTCTGCCGCAGCCCTCATCCCCAACCCTTCCCCCGAGGGGGGAAGGGAGCCAGCCCCCTCGAAACACCAAATCGCCGTCCACACCCTCAACAACGTCCTGCTCCCCGCCATGAAAGAAGTCGGAGACAAATTCGGCGCGGGCGAGTTGATTCTGCCCTTCGTGCTTCAGTCCGCTGAGGTGATGAAGAAGACCGTCGCCCATCTCGAAAATTATCTCGAAAAGATGGAAGGCGTGACCAAAGGCACGGTCGTCATTGCCACCGTCTATGGCGACGTGCATGACATTGGCAAGAATTTGGTCAAAACGATTCTCGCCAACAATGGCTACACAGTTGTTGACCTCGGCAAGCAAGTACCTGCTGAGACGATCATTACGAAGGCGGTTGAAAATAACGCGACGGCAATCGGCTTGTCTGCATTGCTGGTTTCCACATCCAAGCAAATGCCGCTCATCGTCAACGAACTGCATCGGCGCAAACATAACATCCCCGTCCTCATCGGCGGCGCGGCGATCAATCGCCGCTTTGGGCGCAGAATTTTGCAAACCGAAGATGGCGCAAATTACGAAGCGGGAGTCTTCTATTGCAAGGATGCGTTTGAAGGCTTGGACACGATGGACGCGCTGATTGACGAAGAAAAACGCTTCGACTTAGTGGAAAAGATTTTCAAAGAATCGACGATGGAATTGAACCACGCCGCGCAGACTGAATCCGCCGCGCCAAGCGGACAGCGCTCGAACGTCGTCCCCGCGCCGATTCCCCTGCCCGAAAAACTCGGACAGCGCATCGTCAAAGATATGCCGCTTGAAATGGTCATGCAACACCTCAACATCAACGAACTGTATCGTTTATCCTGGGGCGCAAAGAACACGCACGGCGCCGAATGGGACAAGTTGAAAAAAGAATTTGACGCGCGCCTGATCACAATGAGCAAAGATGGCTCCAAGCGCGGCTGGCTCAAACCGCAAGCGGTGTACGGCTACTTTGCCTGTCAAGCCGACGGCGAAGAATTGATCGTCTATGCCGACGCGCAAGGCAAAAAAGAAGCGGCGCGTTTGAT